>JASEHG010000003.1 GCA_030018855.1 Candidatus Brocadiaceae bacterium | reverse complement strand
CTCTTGTGACCTGGTGGCCTTTTCCTCAGGCACCAACATGTTTCGCTACGTGATTAAATATTCCTCATGGATAAAGGACAGATTTGGGTTGCCTACCATCTGCGGAGGAGTTCATCCTACTGTAGCCCCCGAAGAGTCCATATCTGCAAAGGGATTGAATATGGTATGCGTAGGTGAAGGCGAAGAGGCAATGGCAGAGTTATGTGAGGCCATGGAATATAAGAGGGATTTTCGTAATATCCGTAACATTTGGGTTAAAGACAATGGACGGATACACCGCAATCCACCACGTTCCTTGATAAGAGACCTTGATAAGTTGCCCTTTTACGACTGGAGATTATTTGATATAGAATCCCTAGAGGACACGCAAGAAGGTATTGGCAGTTATCTTGCCTCAAGGGGCTGTCCATTCAAGTGTTCCTATTGTGTAAATCACCAAATCAGAAAAATATATGAATCTGAGAACACCATAGTCCGCTTCCAAAGCGCAGGGAGGGTTATAGAAGAGATAAAGGCCTTTCTAAGGTCCTACCCCTTTATAAGGTATCTAGTCCTTCATGACGACACCCTAATCAAGGATAAGGTCTGGTTCAGTGAATTCATAAGCGCCTATAAATCTCATATCCACCTGCCGTATATGTGCAACACCAGGCCAGAATTGGTAACTGAGGCCGCAGCCGAGATGCTGAAGGATTCAGGCTGTATACGGGTATGGATAGGGATTGAGAGCGGGAGCGAAGATATAAGGAGGAATGTGCTGAAGAGGCCAATGTCACAGAACAAGATAAAGGAGGCATTCAGCATTCTTCAACGTTATGGAATATCAACCCAGACCTTTAACATGGTAGGCCTCCCTTATGAAGATAGTAAAAAGGTCTTGGCGACCATAAAACTTAACGCTGAAATTGGTGCGGATGGAATGCAGGTGACAATATTCTATCCATACCCAAATACTGAACTCTTTGAGCTTTGTAAAAGAGAAGGATTTCTCTCGGGTAGTGTAGCTGACGATTACAGAACAAGTACTATTCTCTCATTACCCACGATTAGCAGCACACAAATAGAATTTTATGCCAGGTACTTTACAATTCTCGTAAGGCTGTACAGGACTTTTCCTAATCCTAAAACGGTAGAAATTATTGATAAACTTGTGACTTCAAAGTTTCTCCCCTATAGGAAATTAGTCGTATTGCACCGTATTTTCTTTAATGCTTTGAAATACGCATACGTTAATTTTGTTAGAAAGTTTTATAAGAGGAAGAGTCGTCTTTTCAAGGTTAAACAATGAGAAGAAAACTGCTGTTTCTTATAACCTCTTCCGAGCAGGGTGGCGCTCAAAGGCATCTTTACAATCATGGGCAATGTAAAATTTGTTGTGGAAATTTAAGGGAGAGGGTGTAACCTTTTCTGGTGTGTTTAGTTAACCTTGAATTCAGAAAGGAGACACATCCCATGGAAACCCTAAGACTTCCACAAGAGGAGATTGTACTAGATGTCTGGGAGAACCTACAGTCATTAATTTGGTCATGGATTGACGGAAGGTATTAACTTGCATATTTGTGTAATAACAGAAAGTTATATTTCTGAACAAACTTATGCGGGACATCGTGTTTATGATTATGTTAATACTTTAGTTAAAAAAGGGGTGAAAGTTTCTGTAGTTACTTTACAATCTATTGGGCAACCCTCTGAAGAGTTTAGTGGAAATCTTGATGTTTATAGATTATACTGCGGAAATTCAAAAATTTATTTCCCCTCCTTTTTTGCCAAGGCTTTACATAAAGTTAGGCAAATTCATAAGAAGGAAAAGATAGACCTTCTTTATGCATTTTGGGCAGGGATAGCAGGTTTTACTGGGACGGTAGCATCCCAACTTTTGCGTGTCCCTGCAGTAGTTAGTGTTAGGGGATCGGATGTCAATTATTCACAGGAATTTAAGGAAGGGGCTTTTACAAGTTGGAAAGTTCGTCTCCTTGTTCGTTATACTTTACGCTACGCAACGGCTATAGAGTCGGTGAGCCAGAACCTAAAAGATAGAATTGAAGATTTCTGGAAGATTAGGAGAAACAATATAGCCGTCATCTATCCTTTCGTATCCGATAAATTTCTTCAAAATGAGCACATTAATTTGCATCCTAATACATCTGATGAAAGTATGCGTCTTTTGACTGTATGTGGTTTAAGAAAGATAAAAAGGGTTAGTGATGCACTGGAGGCATGCAAGCTCTTAAAATTAAAGGGCCTGCCGTTTAAATACATAGTGGTGGGCGGGGATATGGGTAACCTCAAGGAACTGCAATCACTAGCTGAAAAACTAGACATTCAAGCTAACGTTGCTTTTTGGGGTTATATTGAAAGGGAGCGAGTTCTAGAGCTTTACGACCAATGCGATATCTTTATTATGCCTTCTATAATGGAGGGATGTAACGGCTCTTGTCTGGAAGCTATGGCACGAAGAAAACCAGTTATACTGACTTCTGCCACCGGAACAATTGAAGTTGTGAAGCATATGGAATCTGGTGTAGTAGTACCGCCTTATGCGCCTGAGGCGATTGCAAGCCATATTGAAATTTTGTGGAAAGATAAGGCCCTTAGAACAAGGATTGGCAAGTCGGCATATCAAAGTGTTAAAGAGAAACACAACAGTGATGTATGGGCAAATAAATTCCTAGAATTTATCTCCGACCTTATCTGATGCTGTTTGAGATTTTAAAAGGCTATTCCCCAATACGTGCTTTCATGCACAGAGAGTTAAAAAAGTTCCCCCCCTTATCTGGAAATATTCTGGACTTAGGGGGTTATAACTCCGCAACATATTGGAACTATCTTAACCCTCGTACAGGCGATTGTAGAATTTTTGCTGTTGATATCGCTCTCAAGAATAAACCACAAATTGTGGCCGATTTAGAGAAGGGCCTGCCTCTTGGAAGCGAGGTCTTTGATTACGTTCTTCTGTTTAACCTGCTTGAACATGTTTTCAGCTATCAAGAACTTATAATAGAGACTAAAAGAGTTCTAAAGCCCTCAGGGCTGGTTTTATGTTTTGTCCCTTTCTTGAAAGAGTTTCATGCGGACCCTCATGATTACTTTAGGTATACCCACAGCGCACTGGAAAAAATCTTTCGAAGGGGCGGTTTCACTCATATACGGATTGTCTCAAAAGGCGGTATCTTTACTGTTGGTGCTAATTTGTCTGGAGTAAGTCTAAAAGTATTCCCTCTAAAAATAATGGCAAACCTGATTGCCCTCGGATTGGACTTCTTAGTGAAAATAGCTTTCGGTGACCGTTTTGAACATTCTTACGTGTTGGGTTATTTTGTTATAGCAGGACGTTAAAAGGGTTGGACAAAAGGATTGAAAATAAAATTAATCGTAAGAAACTCTGCTACCTCCTTCCCTGCTATGAGCAAAATACAGCAACTCATTACTTTCATCTTTATGAGCTTATAGAGAGGCTTGGGGAGGACATAAATATATCTCTTGTGGTCGAGAACTCTTCTGGAAAACCACAAATAAAAAACCTCGTAGGGTGTTATGTACAGAGATTTAAGTTCCTGCCTTTGCGTATTCTTGAGCTTTTTATCTTGTTAGTAGTACTGAGATTGAAGGGGTATAAAAAATTTTACATCCACTACAACCTCCTTCCTGCCTTGATAGCTTCTATTGTTACAAAGATTTTGGGGGGAGAAACTTATATATGGAGCTGTGTAGAGAATAAGGCCTATTTTGCCAGGTGGGAATTTAGCCTGGCGGCAATGAAAAGGAAGTTCCTGATAGACCTCCCCACCGTACTGGCATTTCAATGGGCAACCTTTCTTGTTACCTGCTCCCACTTTATGGCAAGGTATTACGAGAAAAATTTTGGCCTCAGTGGAAGAAAGATTCTGGTTATTCCCAACTGGATAAATACGCAGAGGCTAAACCCGTTCTTAGATGGAAGGGCTAAAAAAATTTTAAGGGAGGAGCTTTGTATTAAAGATGAAAAGGTAATTCTATATCTAGGCACCCTTGGAGAGCATAAAGGGGTACACCTTTTGCCTTCAATTGTTGAAAAGATTAAAGATTGTCATAAAAAGGTGGTGTTTATTATAGCTGGGGACGGACCATATAAGGAAGAGCTAATAAAGGAGATAGAGAGAAAAAGGTTAAAAGATTGGGTTAGAGTCATCGGTAGTGTACCAAACAGATTGGTAAAGAACTATTTTATTATTTCTGACATTTATATCCACCCTGCCTCCAGGGAGGAATTCGGACGGGTCCTTCTTGAGGCAATGGCAACGGGGGTGCCCTTCGTCTCAACCACTGGAGGTGGAGGCGTACTAGCCTTTACCAGCCAAAAGCAAAAGGAGTACATCACCCCAGTTAACAAAATAGACCTGTTTTGTGATAAAATACTGGAACTCTTAAAAGATGAGAAACAAAGGGAAGAACTAAGGCTTGAGGGATTCCGGGTCGTTGCGGACTTTACACTAGAAAAAACTGTTGAGAGATTTAAAACCATTATCCAGGGGGGATAAATCAATGGGGTTCTGACAATAGGAGAGCTCTGAAAAAGTCTAACAGTTTACTTAACTTCACCCCCTCCCCGCCTGAGGCGGATTTTCAACCTTCTCTCCCCCCTCAAGGGGGAGGGAGTGCTGCACTGGACTATATAAATAGGAGTTTTTGCAGGGGTCTCGATAGATTAAGAACCAAGTTTTACTAAAGGCAATGGCAGCAACTATGCTTTTTATGCGGGCAGTGGCTCTTTAGAAGCAGGGCATACCTTAGCAAGGTTCCCAGATTAGCGGGATTTTGGGCAGGTTATTCAGGGCATCAAAGCCTCGGCAATTTCTCCTAATTTATAGACAAGTGGACAGGAAAGGGAGATTCCAGCTTACCATATGGGGCTGCAAACTGTACGATTAAGATTAATAAGAAATGTTCCCTCTATTGGCCCATGGATGGGGATCTTTTTAATTGTAATCCTCGGCTATTTAATAGGTAAATCTATAGCAGCCGAGAATTACTTCTCGTTCTTAGGCATCTTTGGATTTTTAGCGCTGCTTTTTATACCCGAATTTGCCGCATTAATTCTTTGTTTTCTAGCCATTCAATTAACTCCTACCGAGCACTTTATGATTTTGAAGCTAGGTTCCCTGGGGTTTTATATTTGGGACCCGATAATCCTTTTGCTCTTTTTCAGGCTCGGAAGTGGCATTGCATTGGGAAGGAAGAAATGGCCCTCTACCCCGATTAACCCTTTAATTTATGCCCTGTTTGCCTGGGGGCTTGTCTCTGTGGCATATAATTATAGACTCGGGGAGGACCATTTCTACTTCACCCTTGTATCCCTCCTCAGGACTCTCTCCATGACCTCTCTATTCTTTCTTGTGGGAGGCTTTGTTGATGGAAAAGAGAAGATAAAAAGCTTTTCCAAAATTGTGATGTTCTGTGTTATTTTTCAAGTGGGACTTGCTATTATCCAGAGAATCGGGGCATTTACTGGATTTTACCTCCCAACGCAAATCTTCAACCCGAGAAAAGGCGCCATTTATGGGAGTATTGACTATCGGAGTGTAGGGACTATTGGTAATCCCAATATACTTGGTCAAGCTATCTTATTATTCTCTTTCCCGGTACTCATGTCCTTTCTTGAAAAGGGGGGGCACACTAAAAGATGGATTCTTTCATCCCTCATATTGGTAGGGATAATCTTGACTGGGTCTCGTTCGGCCTACCTGGGGACTGTGGTCCTCTTATTGTTTCTTATACATCAACTAAGACGAAGGAGAATCAAATCCTTAATCCAACTTTTAATCCTGGGTGGATTGGTTTTTTATTTCTTAAAAGATTATTTCTTCCATAGAGTTTTATCTGAATTTGAGGTTTTTGATATATCTAGGCGTGAATTTCTGTTTGACCCGGGGTCCAGTACCACGACCAGGTGGGACATCTGGTATAACAAACTTTCTTTCGGGGCTCATAGCCCAATATTTGGATACGGTTGGTCAGGGGGTTTTTGGGCTAGTGCCTCTCTTTTGAGTGGAGGTACCGACTCTCACAATCAATATGTAGAGACGCTGGTAGATTTGGGGATACCAGGGCTTATCATTTTTATAGGCCTTCACAGTTACATCCTTTATCTTACATGGAAACTCAGGAGTATAAGTGAGGACCCCTTCTATGCCCAACTGAGTAAGGCCCTATTTGTGAGTTTTTTAGGATTCTATGCGGCAATGTGGGGTGTAGTTACTCTGGAAACAGGTAATCCTGTTACGGGTATTTTCTGGGCATTAGCAGGACTAGTAATGAGTGCCAGAAGGATCGCCCTGCAGGAAAGACAAACATTCAGGGAGACAGACGTTGTTGGAAGTAAGGTTTATAGGGGATACTGAGGGGATAAAGGCCATAGAGCCTCAATGGGAGTCGCTCCTGGGGAAGGTTGGCTCCGTTCCTGTGTTCCTTACCAGAGAATGGGTTAGGAATTGGTTAAAACTTTTGTGCACAAAGACGAAGCCTTTTATCTTTACCCTATGGAATGGCAACGAGCTTAAGGCCTTCTTCCCGCTAGGATTGAAGTCAACCTTTTTTGTGAAAAGATTGGAATTTATAGGTCATGACGATGGGGATTATCTGGATTTTATTGTAGACACTGACTCTAAAGAGGCCTCTATTGAAATCCTTATTTCTTCTTTAAGGGAAAAGAAAGGGCAGTGGGATGTATGTGACTTGAAGGATTTCCCTGAAGAATCAAGCAACTACGAGCTCCTTCGTGAGTTGCTTAAAAAAGAAGGATGGAAGGCTATTTCATACGATACGTGGAGATGTCCCTACCTGGAGATAAATGGGGATTGGGACAGCTTCTTAAAACAACAAGACAAAAAATTTAAGTATAACCTCAAACAGAGAAAAAGGCACTTAGAAAGCTTAGGCAAACTTGAATTCAAAAAAATCCAGGCCAGAGAAGAACTTGAACATTATTTACCACAGGTCTTTGAAATTCATAGAAAGCGGTGGAAAGGTTATGCTATTTATTCTAGATTTTCCACACCTGGAGGGCAAGAATTTTACTCGGAGCTTGCAAGAGATTACCTCGCAAGAAAGATGCTGAGATTAGACCTGCTTCTGCTAAATGAAAAGGTTATCGCTTTTAGTTATTCCTTTCAGTGGAACGGCAGATACCTTCACTACACCCCTGCTTATGACCCCTGTTATGCAAAATACGCTTCTGGGATGATCCTTTTAATGCATATCTTAGAGGATGCCTTCAAATCAGGACTCCGGGAGATTGATTTCACTAGAGGGGAGCTTCAGTATAAATCCCGCTGGATTTCTGGAGCGAGACAGAATAAGAGAATCGTTTTCTCAAGCCCCACCTTAAAAGGTAGAGTTACTTTCCCTATCTATCTTCTTTATCTATTCCTTTACGCCGAAGTGCGAAGGTTGAAGATATTGAGAGTTATCCTTGCCAAGTTGCAACAATGGAGGGCTTCTTTAGGGATCAAAATCACCTATATCCCCCCCGATGCTGTCTTGTCACCAGTAGAGGTATTTAAGGCGACTGCCTCAAAAGTAGACCCCCCAGGATATTTTTCAAGTAAGCCTATCTTTTTTAAGGATGGTAGAACGGCCTTGTTAAAGGGCTTAAGGCTATGTGGATTTGCCACAGAAGAAGTCATTTTGATACCAGCCTATGTATGCGGCTCCGTGGTCAGTACAATTGAGCAGGCAGGACTGAGAGTAAGGTTCTACGAAGTGAAGGAGAATCTAGAACCAGATTTTAAAGACCTTGAATCCAAATCCACGGGTGCAAGCGCCTTGCTAATTATCCATTATTTCGGTTTCTCACAGCCCTTAGATAAGGTATTAAGGTTTTGCAGTGAGAAGGGGCTACTTCTCATAGAGGACTGCGCCCACGCCCTTTTTAGTAGGGTAGGTGGCAGACCGCTAGGAACTTTTGGAGCCTTTGGCATTTTCAGCCTGAGGAAAACACTTCCCCTTCCAGATGGGGGCATGCTCTTGTTAAATACTGAAAGGGCTGTTGAAGCTAAAAATATTGGAAAGGGTTATTCTATATCCCCCACTGTTTCCTTACTAGAGAAATGGGTTGAATTCAAGACAGGGTTGAGCCTGAGGAGTTATCTCCTGCAGAATGACCGACTAAGAAATGGCTATATCAGGCGGGATAGTAAAAAGGAAGTTATCCCGGAAAATACCATATCTACTATTTCTTTGAGATTGTTCCGAGAAGTCAAGGTAGAGGAGATTGTAAATAAGAGAAGGGAGAACTATAATTACTACCTTAAAAGCCTTGCAGATAGAAAGGATTTGCAAGTGCTCTTTCCGGAATTAACAGAAGGGGTTTGTCCTGTAGGGTTTCCTGTCCTCATAGCGAACAGGGACGGGGTCTATAAGTGGCTTTTGAGAAAAGGGATAAACTTAAGGACCTTCTGGGATGTATTGCCCGAGGAAGTATATTCTTCCGGCTATCCGGAGGCACGTAAGCTTTCAGAGCACATATTAATCCTCCCCACACATCAGAGTCTAAAAGAAGAACACCTGGATTATGTTATTAAACAATTTACCACTTAGAAACAAGCAAACCATGGGGCATTTATTGTCAGTGTTAAAAAGGATGAACGTTGGTGTCAATGAAAAAGCTGATTATCAATGCAGATGAGTTTGGTCTTACGCAAGGGGCAAACAGGGCAATTATTGAGTCCTACTTGTTTGGAACTGTGTCAAGTACCACTATGATTGTGAATATGTGGGCCTTTAGAGAAGCCGTACACCTTGCTAAAGAAAATCCTGGACTGGGGATAGGGATACATCTAAACTTGACCGACGGAAGGCCGGTGCTACCAGCCGAGGAAGTGAAAAGCCTGGTAAATAGTGACGGTTCATTTTATAGCCGAAGAGATCTTATAATAAGGCTGTTATCACATAAAGTAAATCCGGAAGAAATTAAGAGGGAGCTTAATGCCCAAGTAGAGAAACTTACCACAAGTGGTATATACCCTCTCCATATTGATACTCACCAGTCAATAATCTTACTTCCAAGTCTCTTTTGGATAGTCAAAGATTTAGCGAAAAGCTTAAAAGTTCCTCTTTTATTGCCTGTGGATGCAAGAAACCCTATCTCTTTGGAAAGAACCAGTTGGATTAAGTGGTCTTATGCCTATTTCATGGGCTGGAGATATAGAAGAATCTTAAAAATAGAGGGTATATTGGCTCCAGATAGTTTTTATAATGTGGTAAATTATTTTACCGATAGATACTGGGATGAGAAAAGGCTGTTGTGTGAATATAAAAAGGTCATTTCTTCAATAAAGGAAGATACATCCCAATTCATGGTTCACCCCAGTTACATATGCAATAATCTAACAAGCTTTATGATAGGCTCCGAGATGATGGCGAGGCAGAGGGAGGAAGAACTTAAGGTCTTATTGAACCTGGAGCTGAAATCGTTCATTCAGAATAGTGGGTTTAGATTGGCTACATACGCAGAAATAATGGAATGAAAAAGGCAAAAGTTTTACTCTTAACGGATGCCTGTACCGTAGGTGGCGCTGAGATGCACCTTCTTTCTTTAGCTACCCATTTGAGCAGGGAGAAGTACGACCTGACTCTTGCCTATTTAACAGAGAGGCCAGATGACGCCCGCAGCTTGAAAGAAGACTTTATTAAGACTGGTATCAGGGTAATAGACCTACAGGCAAGAGGTAAACTGGACCCACTCCCAATCCTTAAGCTGAGGAAACTTATAGCAGATTATAGATTTGATTTAATTCATTGCCACCTTTTTCAAGCAGAACTGTATGGTAGATTAGCAATGGTTTTAAATAATGGTCCAATCTTTATCACTACTTACCACAATACGGAAGAATTTTTGTTGAATCCCTTCTGGGCCTGGGTGGCAAAATATACAACTCAGAAGGCTAACCAAGTTATAGTAATCTCCGATGCGGTAGGATGCTATCTTAGAGAAAAAGTAGGATTGAATAAAGAAAAGATAAAACGAATCTATTATGGGCTTGACACTAAGAATAATATTGACGAGCCGGTGGAGAATATTAGAATCCGTTACGCTGTAAGAGAGGATAGCCCTATAGTAGGTATGCTAGGCAGATACGTCCCCCAAAAAGGGCAAAAGTTTTTGTTAGAAGCCATGGTGGAAGTGCTCAAGCACTTTCCAGAGGCTAAATTATTTCTGGCAGGGCACGCCGGGAAAAGAATGAGACACCACTTAGAAGAATATGCTAGAACCTTGCATATAGAAGATAGTGTGATCATTAGCGATTTTAGAGCGGATGTCTTTAATCTTATGAATCAATTTGATATATTCGCACTTTCCTCCCTTTGGGAGGGATTTGGGCTTGTGCTTCTTGAGGCAATGAGTGCGGGAAGACCTATTGTGGCCACTAATGTAGGACCTATTCCGGAAGTGGTGGTGGATGGAGAGACGGGATTTTTGGTACCACCAAAGAATCCTGCACTTCTTGCAGAGAAGCTAATTTATCTCCTGAAGAATAAAGCACTGGCCCAAAAGATGGGAGAGGCTGGACGGGAGCGATGGAAGAGACACTTTACAATTAACAGTATGATTCAAGAAACAGAGGCAGTTTACGATTACTGGCTCAATAAAAAAAGGGCCCAAGATGAAAGTACTATTCATATTGGTAAGTAAGGAGTAGAGGGGAAATGAGGATATTACTGATTAACCCGCCTTTTAGAAGGATGACAGGGATAGAGGATTATTATTATCCTATCGGGTTGGCCTACTTGGCGGCTGTGGCAAAGGGTTTAGGCCATGAGGTGGGTATATTTGACGTGGAGCGAGGTCGGCCCGTTAATGGTAGTCTAAATTACATGAGCGAATATCGACAGATGGAGGATTATATTACTGTTATCAACGACGATGGCCATCCTTTATGGCAAGAGGTAGTGGGTTTTCTAAGAGATTTTAAACCCGACCTCGTAGGAATAAGGGCCCAGACTACAACTTATGCATCCGCAGTGAAGGTGGCTGAACTAGTAAAGAGGGTAAATCCGGGATGCCTGGTAATAAAGGGCGGCCCGCATCCCTCTATTAAATATGAGCAGGTACTAGAGGATGAGAATGTAGATTTTGTGGTTAGAGACGAAGGGGAAATAACCTTTTCTGAATTAATTAAGACACTAGAGGACGGTAATGGGGGCTTGGGGGGGATTAATGGGCTTTCTTACAAGCTAAACGGCCGCATAGTGAACAACCCGCCCAGGGAGTTCATAAAGGATATAGATTCGATACCGCAGCCGAGCAGAGAATCGCTTTTCTACCTAGGGCATTACACCCCGGAGGACTTGGGGGTATTAATGGCCTCCCGAGGGTGTCCCTTCTCCTGTTCTTTTTGTTTTAATATGTGGCAGAAAAAGCTAAGATGTAGAAGTGTAGAGAATGTCATAGAGGAGATTGTCTCCGTTAAGGAGAGGTATAAGACCCAGCAATTTTCTTTTAAGGACGATACCTTCACTATGAATAAAGCATGGGTAAGTGAGCTTTGTGAAAAGTTGTTAGGAAAAGGGGTAGGGATTAATTGGGATTGTACCAGCAGGGTAGACCTATTGGATAAAAATCTTTTGACCCTGATGAAAAGGGCCGGCTGCAATGTCATCAAGATTGGCGTAGAGAGCGGGAGCGAGAGAATCCTAAAAGATTTAAAAAAGGGAGTAAGTGTAGATGAAATAAGAAGGGCCGCAAAATTAATAAATGATAATAATATCTTCTGGAGCGCCTATTTCATAGTTGGTTTACCACAGGAAACCAAGGAAGACATGCAGAAGACATATAACTTTATGAGAGAAATAAACGCGCCTTACGCTTCTATAGGGCTTTATAAGGCGTTTCCTAACACTACCCTATTTAGTCAGGGTGTGGAGATGGATATTTTGAAACCCGATATGGAACGCGAAGAGTATCTAAGGGTAAAGCCGCTGGATTATTATTACAAAAATCCAAAGAAAAGGACGCTGGCCCTGAACAACGATGAATTTAACGACATCACACAAAAGATTATTTCGGCCTGCGATGCTTACAATAAGAGAATCGGTAATCTCTTGCGCAGGGGGTTTGCAAGGAAAGCGATATATCTAAAGGACCCGCTAGCTTTAAAGAGGGACTTGTTAAAGGTAAAGAAATGGATAGGTTTCTAAAAAGAGGCCACCAATCAGGTTTATGATCTAACTTGGGGACTTTTTGGGGTGGCACAACTTTCGTTAGGCGATGAAGATAGGAACGAATCTCTTATTTCTGATTACGTCATCCGATGGCGGAGGGGCCCAAAAACATCTTTACGACGCGATTAGACTTCTTTGTAAAGAAAAGTACTCTATCGAAGTTGCCTGTGCCCCAGGCGGCCCACTTATAAGAGACCTCGGCGACCTTGGGATAAAGGTCTTCCCCATACCAGAACTCAGCAATGTCATTCATCCTGTTAAGGACCTTTTAGCTTTTACCAAGATTTACCGCCTAATCAAGAGAGGGAACTATGATATCGTGCATTGTCACAGTACCAAGGCCGGTATCTTAGGCCGTATGGCGGCCTGGTTGGCAGGGGTGCCAGCAGTTCTTTTTACCGCCCACGGGTTTGCCTTTCAAGAACCTATGCCACTTCCCAAGAAATTTCTCTTAGTCTTGATGGAAAAGATTGCGGCAGCCGCCTGTCACAGAATCATTACGGTCTCAGAAAACGATAGAAGATTGGCCCTCAGACTTCGGTTAAAAACCCCCTCTTCAATAGAAACCATATACAACGGAATCGATTTTGATTCCCTTGAATTACCCAATGTTGAGGTAGACAAGGTAAGAGGTGAATCGGGACTGGGGGGAGAAGAATTTGTGATAGGAAGTATAGCAAATTTTTATCCTAATAAGGGATACCCCTACTTGTTAAAGGCCGCTGAACTGGTGATACAGAAACAGCCCAAGGTTAAGTTTATCTTTGTGGGTGATGGCCCCCTAAGAAAAGATATGATGGATATTGCTAAATCACTGGGAATTAATGGAAGGGCAATCTTTACGGGATACATCTCTCAAGTGCTACCTTTTTTATCATTGATGGATGTATTTGTACTGGCTTCTATAAAAGAAGGGTTCCCTTTTAGTTTGTTAGAGGCTATGGCTGTAGGTAAACCTATAATTGCTACAGCAGTAGGTGGCATTCCAGAGATTATAAAGAACTATGAGACCGGAATTTTAATTAAACCAGCCGATCCCTATTCTATGGCTGAGGCCATATTGAAGGTCTTTCATAACAGGGCCTTACGTGAAGAACTGGCAAGAAATGCAAAAGAGAGGGTGAAACATTTCAGTCTTCGTGATAGTGTACAGAAGTTGGACAACCTCTACGATAGGCTTTTAAGTGTTGGTCAGGTTACTCGCACAACCTCTTTACGTTGAGTTACCATGATAACTACTACCTTATTGAAATAAATGCTAAGAAAGTGCTTAAACGCCTCTTTGACGTGACACTATCGGGTGTAGGTTTAACCCTCTCCTTACCTTTATGGATTATAATTGCCCTGGCCATTAAGCTACAGGATGGTGGTCCCCTCTTTTATTCTCAGGAACGGGTCGGAAAGGATGGCAAAATCTTTAGAGTCCACAAATTCCGCTCCATGATTCCCGATGCCGAAAAAGGGATTGGGGCAGTTTGGGCCTCTGAAAACGACCCAAGAGTAACCAAGATAGGAAGGTTGCTCAGGGCGACTGCTATGGATGAACTACCTCAATTATGGAACATCTTCATTGGAGACATGAGCTTTGTAGGCCCAAGGGCAGAGAGGCCAGAATTAGTTGGAAAGTTCTCCCAACAGATTCCTAATTACTCCTCCAGGTTCTTGGTACTACCAGGTCTAACTGGCCTTGCCCAGGTTTATGGAAGATATGACACCCCTCCCCATCAGAAGCTCCACTATGAACTACTTTACGTAAAAAACCAATCTTTTCTCTTAGACCTGAAGCTCGTACTCCTTTCCTTTTGGATAACCTTCAGGGGCAAATGGGAAAACCGGGGAAAAAAATTTTAAATATCTGCCTAATACTTCCATAACAAGTCCCACTTGTGCCGGTCCGTAAATTGTAAGTTTTCATCATCAGCCTTCGTCAATAATTAGTAAAGTGAACCTTTTAATTTGCTGAAAAACTAAATGTTAAGACACTTTTTGTGTCTTTCTATCTCAGGTATGCTCAAAAAAGTCATTGCGAGCGAATCGAAGCAATCCTGTCTCTCCTTTCAAGCCATACCCTTAGGGTTACGAGATTGCTTCGGAGCCTCTCCCCGCACAATGACCTGAAGGGATTGTGCAAACTAAAATAGACTTTTTTAGAGACCTCAGAGACGTTTAAAGGTGCAGATTGCAGGGACAGGGCCTCAGTCTACCAGAGGCGGATTCAGCGATAGCCTCGTGCTGAGAAGGGGGGTAAGGGAAGGTTAGAGAAATATGGTGGAGGATAGGGGATTTGAACCCTGACCTCTTGAATGCCATTCGTTAATTCGCCGCTTATTTCTCCAGATAATCCTTTAGGTTAAATCCTGCGTCTTTTAATATCTTCAGGAACAATCCTTTTGGTAAATCCCCTGAATGCATAGGTACAACTGTACGAAAACCGGTCCCTGGATTCTCTAACACAAGATGTGAGCCTTTCTGCCTCTTCTCTATAAACCCTTTCTTTTTTAAGAATCTTACTACCTCTTTTGCGGTGGGCATTAATCCTCTACTGGAATTTCTATGGAATCAAAGCCCACTACCTTTGCGGTTGATTCAGGCACAGGCCCTCCCTCGGCCAGTATGTCTTCAATATAAAGTTTTAGGGCTTGTATAATATCCTTTTTTGCTTTGGCAGGCGTGTCGCCCAAGCCATAGACTCCAGGAAGGTCTGGAATGTAAGCCCAGTATTTTTTGCCTTCTTTTACTATTACTATCTGGTAAGTATACGCTTGCATGTAAAAGTCCTTTTTACAAATATAGCACGCAGGGTGCGTCTAAAAATGTATCCTACATAGAGGATTGGTGGAGGATAGGGGATTTGAACCCCTGACCTCTTGAATGCCATTCAAGCGCTCTCCCAACTGAGCTAATCCCCCACCCGAAGCGAGGGGCTGACCTGCAGGGGTCAGGGAGTAGGGGGTAGGGAGTAGCAAGATTTCATCCTGCTATCCCCTACGCCCTACCCCTTACTCCCTGCCGCCCACCTTTTATATTCTTAAGGTAATCTTATAATCGTGATTCAGGGCTGTCAAGGGGCTTTTCTTAACTAGGGACCAGAGAGTAGGGGGTAGGGAGTAGAGCAGGAAGTAGCAAGATTTTATATTGCTATTCCCTACACCCTACTCCCTATTCCCTAACCCCTAGCCTCTTTACCGTAGGCATCAGGAGCAGGCCAATGGATACTAACAGGCAGAACTGGCTGAAGAGGTCGCCATACCTTGTATAAAAACTGGGCCCTCCACGGGCTATTAAGATGGTGCCTTCCAGGATACCCTCCACCTCCCGGCGCTTACCGTTCCGGGTTATAAGGGAGTAGATGTCGCCACTGGGGGCCACAAAGGCGGAGATGCCCGTATTGGCGGCCCTGGCCATACCTATCCGATTCTCTACGGCTCTGAAGACCATGATGGCCAGGTGCTGGTCCAGCTCCGGACTGTCATGGAACCAGCCGTCGTTGGTGATGTTCAGGAGGAAGTCTGCCCCCTGCCTGGTGAAGTACCTGGCCAGGGGTGGGACTGTGTCCTCGTAACAGATGAGGGTGGCAAACCTGTAAGGGCGACCCGCCGGGTCGCCCCTACGCCCCTTAAACTCTAGTAATTCCCAACGGCTCCCGGGGGAGAGGTCTATCTCGTAGGGTACCATATGTCTCAGGAAGGGGAAGACCTCTCTAAGAGGCGTGTACTCTCCGAAGGGCACCAGGTGGAGTTTGTCGTACCTGTCCAGGAGGTTACCGTCAGGCCCGTAGAGGAAGGCACTATTATAGAGGGTACTCTCCTCAAAATTATTCCCCTTCCCAGGTTCTATGGCTATCCCTCCTACCAGGAGATAGGTCTGGAGTTCCTTTGCCAGCTCAAAGATAGAGGTCTGGGAGAAGCGGTCGGTCTCTCTCCAGAACTTAGGGTCCAGGTTCAATAGCCCCGGGGCAGAGGTCTCAGGCCAGGCTATCATATCCACCTTTTCTGACCTTACCTTCCCTTCGGCTTCGCTCAGGACAAGCCTGGAGAGGTCTAGATACCTCTGGAGGTTGCTCTTCCTCTGCTCAACGTCTGGATCCATCTTTAGGTCCTGGAGGATGTTCCCCTGTACCATACAGAGCCTGGGGCCTTCCTGATAGGATAACCCCGCCAGGCGGAACATACCGTAAGATAGAGGGAACAGTAATAAGATAAAGGCGATGGCGAACAGGAAGTGTCCCCCCTTACCGTTCCACCACCTCAGGAGTCCCTGGGCAAAGCAGGCATTGACCGCCACAATGATGAAAGAGACGCCGTAGGCGCCAGTAATGTCGGCTATCTGGATGATGGACAGGTAGCTGTACTGGGTATGGCCGAGGTAGAACCAGGGGAAGCCCGTCATGAGGAAGCCCCTGAGGTACTCCAGAGAGACCCATAGGAAAGGGGCCAGGAGGGCAAGGGGCAGGCCGGAGTTCCTGTGGAGGTAAGAGCAGGCAATGCCAAAAAGGAGGTAGGAGATGGAGAGGTAGGAGCTGAGTAAGAGCCAGCCTGCATTGGTGGCGTAGCCCAGCCAGGAGAGCTTTACGGTAAAGAAGATTATCCCGATGAGCCAGGAGAGCAGGGGCACGTTGCAACGTGCCCCTACCTCAGAGCCTATCAGGAGGAGCCAGGGTACCAGGGCCACCCAGGCCAGCAGGGGCAGGTCTGGCCCAGGAAAGGACATGCCGAGCAAGACTACAGTGGGGAGGACAACCGGGATAGTAGAGATTAGGGACCAGGGGTTAGGAATTAGGGAGTAGGGAGTAGGGAGTGGGGAGTAGGAGAAAAGATTGCTAATCCCTACCCCCCACTCCCTACCCACTGGTTTAGAGCTCACCCGTGAGCATTACCTCCACCTCTTGCCCAGCCGAGTAGGACTCCACGCCCTCCGGGACTATTAGCAGGGAGTTGGCCCTGGTAGTCCCCAACAGGTCAGCAGAGCCATGCCATTCCACTGGAGAGGCAGAAAATCTCCCGTCCTCTAGACGCAGCCAGGTGGGCCTGAATTCCCTCCGCTCCCCCCTACTGCGTAAGGGGGTTTCTAGTTGGGCCTTCACTATCGTACGGCTGAGCTGGGTGAAGCCCATCATCTTGCGGATGGCGGGCCGGACGAAGAGCTCAAAGGAAACATACGTGGCAACCGGGTTACCTGGCAGGGCAAAGACGGCGGTCTTATAATGCTTTCCAAAGACTATGGGTTTACCTGGCTTCATTGCCACCTTCTCAAAGAAGAGGTTGACCCCCAGTTCTTTGAGGACGCCCACCACCAGGTCATACTCCCCCATGGATACACCCCCGGTGAGGATGAGCAGGTCTTTCCTCAACCCCTTTTTTATCATGTGGATGAGGGACTTGCGGTCATCTCTTGCGGTGCCGAAGCATTCCACCTCCGCCCTGGTCAGGGAGACCTGGGCCGCCAGGCAGTGGCTATTGCTGTCCCTTATCTGGCCTCCAGTAGGCTTACGTCCTACCTCTACCAGTTCATCCCCCGTAGAGCTGATGCCTACCTTGGGGGAGGAATAGACCTTTACCTTTCCCAGCCCTATCATGGCCAGGATGCCTATCTCCTGGGGTCTGAGGGCGGTCACCCTCTTGAGTACCACCTGGCCTGCCTGAAAGTCTTCTCCCCTTGGACTTACGTTCTCCCCCTTTTTCATGCCCCGCAGGAGTTTTACCTTGCGGAGTCCCGCAGGCTCGGTATCCTCTACCTTTATTACGGCATCGGCTCCCTGGGGGAGTGCCGCCCCTGTCATTATCTTGGTGGCCTGTCCCCTCTCTACCTTCTTCTGAGGCATCTGTCCTGCCGCTACCCCCTCTATTACGTCCAGTTCTACTGGTTGGCCCGAGGCAGAGAGGGTATCCTCGGCAATGACGGCGAAGCCGTCCATAGACGATTTGTCAAAGGGAGGCATGTCTATGTCCGAGACCGCATCCTCTGCCAGACACAACCCCACTGCCCCCTTGATGTTGACCTCTTGAATGGGGAGGGTGCTGATATTTTCTAATATAATGCGGTAGGCCTCGTCTACGTTTATCATTTCGTTACTTCCTTTTCTTCTCAGCCTCAGGCGGGGGAGGGCAAGTCTTCCTCGGGTCTCGTTAGGGATGCAGGGCACCACAACGGATGTATTTTCATGATCCTCACTGTATCCCAAATCCTGACCCACATCAAGGGTTATTTTTGTATTTGCTATAGAGATGGGTAATCCGCCTGAGGCGGACGAGACCTGCCTCTACATTATGTACCCAGGACCCGGAGGATTTTCTCTATGGTCTCAGGTTCAAAGTCTTTTCCGTAGAAACGGAGGAACAGGGCCTGACGCAGTTCAGTCTGGCTTGCCAGGGGGTTCTGGGTCTTCAGTGAGGTCAAGACCAGCCGTCGGGCGGTCTCGTGCATACTGCAACCCATCTTCAGGCGTTCTTCACCTGAAAGGGCCGTAAGCCTGCGGTGGAATAATTCGGCTATTTCGGGAGTAGTGTCTCTCATCTTATTTGTTACGCCCAGGACGAGTTTTTAAGCTTTTCCTGTATAGTTCCTCTAGGCCCAGGGAGAGGGACCGCCTCTGCAGATAGGGCTTATCCAGACCTTCCAGGCTAGAGAGTAGGTTCTGCACGTCCTTCAATTGAATTTCGGAGTCTGTGTCTCTGGCCCACAGGAGCTTTGAAAGTATCAGGTCTTCGGGGGAGACCAGGGAGATGGGTGTCCCTTCTACGGTCACAAGCCTTTTGCGTTGAAACTCCTCTTTGTGATATTCGTCCTCCTTCCGCACTATAAAGTCAACTTTGACAATGGATTTATTATGGATAAGATTAAAAACCCCCGGCCTTCTTACGGCCTCTTCTACCGCCTCCCTGCTTAAATAGAAATCCTTTGAAAAGAGCCTGCAGAACTTGTCTAACGCTGGAGGGGAGAGTTCTATAACCAGGTCTATGTCCCTGGTCATTCGGGGGACTGAATAGAAGTTGAGTGCTATGGAGCCTGTGACCATGTAGGGAATATCAACAGATTTTAGTCTGCGGGCCACCACCTTCAGCACTTCCAGTTCTTCTATCATAAGGGAGGTTAGATTAGGGAGGAGTAGTATAACGCAGGCTAAAGTTCGCTCTGCCTCAGGCGGACGAATCTGCCTCAGGCGTGACCTGTGGCTACCCCTTTAAACCCTGTTCCCCACCCCAGCCACCTGATGCCCCTTCGCCCCGGGATACGTCCCCGAATCGTACAGGGCCTTCAGGTCGTCTATCACTGATTTGAAGACCACCCTCCAGTCAATGTTTATACGGTAGGCGAACATGGCGTTCTTGGAGTTGTTGGTCTCTTTCAGGGTACGGTCAAAACGGGCCTTTAAGGCCTCCCTGGAGTAGAGGTTTTCGTAAACGTACTCCAGCCCCTCAATGAGGTCATCAATGGTCATGTCCCTGGGGGTGAAGACCAGGTGGTTGGAGTTGTAGTAGTACCAGTCTTTTGGGAAACGGTTGCGGAAGATGCGCCCCTCTTGCATGAGCCTCTGGAAGCTGCTGGTCATGGGCATGGGGGTGTAGACGCCGAAGGTCAGGATGTCCATGCCCGCCTCAAGGGTAAAATCTGTCATCCTCTTGAAGTTGTCTTTGGTGTCGCCGTCGGCCCCAAAGATTACCGAGCCCCAGCAGACGATCCCGTGGCGGTGGAGGTTCTCAATGCCCTTTCTGTAATTCTCTACGCCAATCCTGAGGTTGATGTGTTTATTTATACCCTTAAGGACCTCCTCGTCCAGGGACTCTATCCCGATGAGGATGCCCAGGCACCCGCTGGAGGCCATATACTTCAGGGTCTCCTCGTCAAAGGCCGTGTTGAGGGCGGTAAAGCCGAACCAGTCCTTTATGATGTTCTGCTCCGTCATGCCCTTAAAGAGGGCCCTTGCCCGCTCGTTGGCTTTTTTACTGTGACCGTAGAAGTTGTCCTCGGCAAACATCAGCCCTTTGTAGCTTGTGGAGGCCATCTCCTTGAGTACGTCCTCCACGGGGCGTTCGCGGTACTTCTTTCCCTGGAAGAGGGGTACGGCGCAGAAGTCGCATCGGTTGGGACAGCCGCGAGTGGTGATAATGGAGGAATACTTATAGTTATATTTCTTCTTCAGCAGTTCCCTGTCGGGGTATAAATCCCTGTATCTCTCCAGTGGGGTAAGGCCGCCGAAGTATTGTTTCTTCAGTCGTCCGTCTTCCAGGTCTCTTAGCAGGTCTCCCCAGATGCCCTCAGCCTCCCCTACCACGGCGGCATCCGCATAACGGACCGCTTCATCAGGGATAGTGGAGGCATGGGGGCCGCCTATGACCACGGGTATATTGTGTTTCTTGCAGGCCCTGGCAATATCATACGCCCTGGGGGACTGATAGCTCACGGCAGAGACACCCACCAGGTCAGCCCCGGCGAAACGCAGCTCGCCGCTCCTGTAATCTACTGCCAGCTCAATAGTCTCGTCTATGATGTCTACCGTCCATTTATCCCTGGGGGTGAGTGCCGCCAGGTAGCCCAGGTTGAGGGGCATCTGTACCAGGGTGGTAACGTTTTCCTCGCCGTAATGTACTTCAGGATGGGGATTTATCAGGACTAGTTTTTTCATGTTTCTTTACAGTTTCCAGGGGCACGCCATGCCCTTGCTCTGGAAAATTATAGTATCCTTCAGGTCTTCTTGCAAGGATTAAAATTTGTAGAAGCGTCCCGGGGCCGCCTCTACTCAGAAGGGGGCTTGAGTTGGGGTAGGAAATTGTTTAAAATCCTTCCAGGTATTTTATCAGGCGGGTGCCACCTGGGAGGAGGTTAAATCTTGAGCAGACTTATTACCAAGGACATGATAATAAACGAGGTTATCCGCAAGTTCCCCAGGACCATGAAGGTCTTTAAGGATTTCAAGGTGGATAGCTGTTGTGGAGGGGGATTTTCTATAGAGAAGACCGCTAAAAATGACGGGGTAGACGTGGAGTCCTTGCTAAAGGCCCTCAATGCGTGCGTGGCAGGGTAGTAGGGGCAGGTCTTGCACCTGCCCTATGGGGTCTTGACATACCTGATTATTTTGGGCAACTGTCCGCCTCAGGCGGATTGCCCCTACCATCTACTAATTGGTAGTAGAAATCCCTCTGGCGGGCCTGGTAGCCGAGGTCTTCTATGAGGCGTATTATCTCTTCCCTGCTCATGCGGAAGCTTACCCCTGCGGCCCGCACTACGTTCTCCTCCAGCATGGTACTGCCCATGTCATTGGCCCCGAACCTTAGGGCCAGTTGCCCTATCTTTGCCCCCTGTGTTACCCACGAGGATTGGACGTTCGGGATATTGTCCAGATAGAGCCTGGAGACGGCCAGGGTCTTCAGGTACTCAAATGCCCCGACGGGCGGGAGCTTCTCTAACTGGGTGTGCATGGGTTGAAAGGGCCAGGGTATGAAGGCCGTAAAGCCGCCCGTCTCGTCCTGTAGCTGGCGGAGCCTGTCCATGTGGACTATCCTCTCCTCCAGGGTCTCCACGTGACCGAACATCATGGTGGCAGAGGTCTTCATGCCCAGCCCGTGGGCCTCCCGCATGACGGTCAACCATTCTCCCGCCGTATATTTCCTGGGACTTACTGCCCCCCGACAGCGGTCCACAAGTATCTCCGCCCCGCCACCAGGGATGGAGTCCAGCCCCGCCTCCTTCAGCCGCAGGATTACCTCCCTTACCGTTAGCCCCTCCAGCCTGGAGAAATGGATTATCTCCGGAGGGGAAAAGGAGTGGATATGTATGGAGAACCTCTCTTTTATGGAGCGGAGGAGCCCCTCGTAGAAGTCTAGCCTCAGATGTGGATGGAGACCCCCTTGCATAAGTATCTGGGTGCCCCCCTGTTCAACGGTCTCTTTTATCTTCTGGAAGAGGTCTCCTTCGCTGATTGTGTAGGCATCCTCCTCATCCAGGTCTCTAGAAAAGGCACAGAAACGGCACCTGGCCACGCAGATATTGGTGTAGTTGACGTTCCTGTCTATGGCATAGGTACGATAAGGTTCAGGGTGGAGCCTTCTGCACACCTCCTCCGCAGTCCTCCCCAGGGCAAGGAGGTCCTTGGAGGAGAGGAGGGCCAGGCCCTCCTCAGGTACTATCCGTTCCCTGGAGAGTGCCTTCTCTAATATGTGTCTTATTTCCGAAGTCAAGATTAACTCCTTCCGAGGCCAGGCCCATGGACAGGGCGTAGCGATAGAACTGCCGCAACCCTGCGACCTCCGCTTCCCCCAGTTCATAGCAGATGTTCTCAGAGAGGTATCTCAGGCAGAACCCTGGCTCCAGCCCCAGCCTCTTTGCCTCTCTCCGGGCAATCTCGGGGAGGGCCGCCAGGCCCTTCCTCTTTGCCTCATTGAGTAGCCTCCTGGTACTGTCTACCAGTCCTTTTTTAGAGGTGACCCACAGGGCGTAGACGAAGGGGAGTCCCGTAAGGGCCTTCCACTCTGCCCCCAGGTCAAGGGTAGAGTAGACGCCCGTGGTAGGGGCACGTTGCAACGTGCCCCTACTGGCCATCTTCATGGCGTTATCCCCAATGACCAGTACTGCATCGGCCTGGGTATCATTTAAATCCTGATTACGGGGCCAGGGGACATACTCTACACTGGACAATCCGAGGCCGTACCTCTCCTGGAGGATTACCCTGACCAGTGCGGCGGAGGTCAGGGAGGATTCATCCAGGGCAACCCGCTTGATGTCCCTTACCCTGGGGACGCGCAGGAAGAGTAACACGCTTTCCACTGCCCCCCTGGAGGCAATAGACGTGTCTGGTACGACAAAAAAGGGGCGGCCGCGCAGGTATTCTATGGAGGGTATGAGGGCCACGTCTAATTCCCCTCGTTCCAGGAGGCCGGGCAGTTGGGAGGGCACGGCAAGGCGTAATTCTACCCCTCTACCGCCCTCTATCCCCGCAGTTAAGGGTTTTGTATTTAGGTAGGGCACTGCCCCGACTCTCAGGCTCTTCTTCATGGTTTTATTGTAGGGGCAGGTCTTGCACCTGCCCCATTATTTTGGGCAAACACATAGGTTTGTCCCTACAGAGAGGAACGGTGGCCCTTCCTGGCTGGCTGGAGGTATCCTTTATCCTCCAGGAGTTGGACGACCTTATTTGTGGAGTCCTCTACGGATTCATTGTGGGTTTCCAGGATGAGTTCTGGGTGGAGAGGTTCCTCGTAGGGGTCGTCCACGCCGGTAAAGCCCTTTATCTCCCCGTTGAGGGCCTTCTTGTAGAGTCCTTTAACGTCTCGCTTTGTGCACACGTCAATGGGACACTTTACGTATACCTCCAGGAAGTCCCCTATCTCCTTACGGGCATAATCCCTGATTTCCCTGTAGGGGGAGATGGCCGCCGCAATGGCCACCACACCATTCCTGCTCATGAGCTTACACACGTAGGCAATCCGCTTGATGTTCGTGTCTCTATCCTGTTTAGAAAAGCCCAGCTCTGAGCAGAGGTGCTTCCTGATGACGTCTCCGTCAAAGACTTCTACCTTACAGCCCCTGTCTCTCAGGATTCCCTCCAACTTGTGGGCGATGGTAGTCTTCCCTGAGCTTGGTAACCCTGTAAACCAGATTGTTACACCCCGCCCATAATATGGCGGATTTTCAACTTTTTCCACGCCGAGTCTACCTCCTTGGTGAAATTTATTAAATCACTACCTGCGATTTATGGCGTTCCCCTTCATATCCAGGGGCACCTCCAGCCCCATGCATCCTAACACCGTTGGTGCCACGTCAAGGATATGGGCTGGCCCTGAACCAGAACGGTTCATGGCTGGCCTCCTCCTCAAGGGCACGGCACGCCGTGCCCCTACGGGGGAATCCATTAAACCCTCATTATACAAGACAAAGATACCATATTGCGAGTGGTTTGCGTCATCGGAACCGTTGTCGTTCTCCCTGGTCCAAAATTTTTTGTGGCCCACACTGCCTATGCTCCTATAGTATTGGTCGCCGAAATAGACGAGCAGGTCGGGCGCAATCCCCCGGCACTCCGGGTAAATATCCTCCGGCCTAAAGGCCCTAGTGTTTATCCTTTGTCCGCATTCATTTCTGATGTCCTCAAGCCCCTGGGCAAGCTCCCTTCTTATCCTTTCGTAATCCTGCGGGGGGAGTAAGCCCATAGGCTCACGCCCTCTTACGTTGAGGAATACCCTGCCGTAGTAGCCGCTGTGGGCCCAGGCTACTGTACGTCTCCAGTCTACTTTTAGGTGTTGAAAGGAGGTAATCTCCTGCGGGTATTCCAGTAGCCTGAGGTAACCGTTGGCCAGGAGCCACTCGTTGACGCATATCCCGCCCTCCATCCTCTTTGCCCCGTGGTCGGAGACGACCAGCAGGGTGGCACGCCCTTCTATCAGGGTCAAGATTTCGCCCAATTCCCTGTCAAGATATTTGTAATAGTCCAGTATTGCGTCTCCGTATTCAGTACCGGGGCAATAAGAGGGATGGGCCTCATCAAGGTATCTCCAGAAGGCATGCTGGAGCCTATCCGTACCCATCTCCACCATCATAAAGAGCTCCCAATCCTGTCTCTGCAGGAGGGCCTTTGCCAGGCGAAATCTCCTCTGGGTCATCTCGTAGACGGTCTTGAGGATAGGGCCTTTGTCTCCGGAGCGGAAGTCCTTTACGTCTGGTATGTAGCCCCCCGTCAGCGCTTCTACTTCGGTACGGAATTCCCTCGGGTAGGTATAGTCTGGTGAGTCCCCGGCCATAAAACAGCTTACCATCCTGCCGTTAATGGCCTTGGGGGGATAGCTCGGGGGTATGCCTACCAGGATGGACCTGAGGCCGTATCTGGAGAGTATATCCCACAAGGTCTCTTCCCTTACCCAGCTAGAGTCCACAAAGGCCATCTCACTGTAATCGTATCTGGTACGGTTCCTGAAGCCGTAGATGCCCAGCCGTCCAGGGTCTTTCCCAGTAGTCATGGAGGCCCAGGCGGGGCAGGTGATGGAGGGGATGGTACTCTCCAGCTCCCCATATAACCCGTGTCCTGTGAGCCATTTAATGGTGGGCAGTTCATCCAGCCAGCGGTCAAAGACCAGTTCAGGAGGGGCGGCATCCAGGCCAATGATTACGACTTTATTGGTGAGGTTCATCTTTCTAAGCAAGCAGAACAGACCTAAAGGTCTGTCCCTACATCCTACTTTGTAGGGGCACGTTGTCCGCCTAAGGCGGATGCCCTACCAATGTCTATCAACTCGTAATCCTTACTCCCTAGCCCAATCTCATGGGCATAGTCTATCTGGGTGGTGTAGTCAATATTGGGCCAGGCCTTGTGGAAGAAGTCTTCTCTTACATGCTCCCGTACCAGGTCAACGGCCGCCTGTTCTACGGCCACGGGGTCGCGGGAGGCCAGTATCCCAATATCCTCAAAGGCAGGCGGGTAGGCCTTGTCCATGCAGTCGCACTGTTCCGTGACGTGTATCAGGAAGTTGAGGAAGACGGACTTCTTTTCCTTCCCTTTAAGGACGGCCAGACAGTACTCAGCCACCTTCTTCTGCAGGTTTTCCGTATTCTCGTCCCAGGAAATCTTTACCGCCTCATGGGGACATACTGCCAGGCACTCGCCACAGCCGATACATTTCCTGGCGTCAATGATGGAGTAGTCTTTTATGGTGATGGCCCCTGCGGGGCAGAACTCGGCGCAGAGTCCGCAGGCCTTACACTTGTCCATAAGGATTTTGGGTACGACCCCCGAGTGCATGGCCAGTTTGCCGCCCCTGGAGGCCAGTCCCATACCGATGTTCTTTAACGTGGCCCCCAGGCCGGTCAGCATGTGGCCAGTAACGTGGGAGAGGGAGACGAAGCCGCTGGCCGCCTTGGCCGCCCCAGCTATAAAGGCCGTCTTTGTCAACCCTGGACCTTTAAACCCTTGAGCCTTTGGACCTTTGAACCCTGGTTGTGGCAGGGGCATGGAGAAGTCATTCTCCCCCCTGAGGCCGTCAGCGATGACTATTGGTGCCCCAATGGCCTCGGGGGTAAAACCCCGGTTGTAGGCATGCTGGATGTGGTCAATGGCGTTGCTCCTCTGGCCCACGTACAGGGTATTGGTCTCTACTACAAAGGGTTTTGCGCCAGTGGCCCTTACGTACTCCACCGCCGCCCTGACGATCGGCGGCTTCAGGTGTCCTATGTTCCCCTTCTCCCCGAAGGTGGTCTTTACCCCGATGAGGTCGCCCTTTCTGATGGGGACAGATTCACCCGAGGTGGGTCCACCTAAGGTGGACTCCAGCATCCTCCTGGTCTTCTGGGCCAGGGAGTCCAGACCCTCCCCGGTCTTTGATCTTATAAAAAATACAGTACTCTTCATATACATTGTGTCTAAGGTAGTCCGCCTGAGGCGGACTGAAGATTTATTAAAGTCAATATTTTAACAGTTTAGGGGCGGGATGTTAAATGGAAATCTTGTTGGTTTAAGGTCTAGGGAAGGGGCCGATAAGCCGAACTGGCAAACCCTTATGCAGTACAAAGGCATTTCTTTCTGGGCCTACCGCCTTAACGTCTCCTTCTAAACTACCGATGCCTCTGAGGAAAGAATGGGCGGGAGAAATTGGGGTATAGAGGGCTGTAAAAGTAACCGGGATAATAGGGGTATCTAGGACCGTAATAGTAGTAGCTGGGATAATCCGCCGTTTCAACGTTAATACTCTTACCTTTATAACTCAGCCTCTGGACCTCCAGGTTGGGCCCTGTTTTGATGCCGTGGAGTGAGACTAGCCTCCCCGTTACCGTCACCGTCCCCTCTTCTTCTTTAGCCTCCTCAGCCAGTCTGGCCGCACGACTCAGGAGGCCACGATTGTAACCATTCTTAAAGCAGTAGAGCTCGGTCTGGCCATCCGTTATTAACAACTCCCATCGGGACAAAAGACTTTCAATAAAGTTATTCTCCTTAACTAGCCCTGCAAACTGGACAGAAACATTTTTATACAGATCGGGGCTCCTAGTCACCTCTGAAAGGGTTACTGCCTTGGGAGGTGCAGCACAACCAAAGAGAAATACAAGCAAAAGAATAAACGATCTGCTCATAAAAGGCCTCTAAACATATTATAGCTTGCAGGTGTATTATTTATGAAGCGTTATGGGGAAAGAGAGGGGGATTGCGTAGCATCAGGGCCTTTTTATGAAGCCATAAACTTTTAGGTTGATTATCTCGATACATTAGGTGTATCATACCTACATTGAAGGCCAGGCTCATAAGACACGATAAGGGGTACGACACAGACGGCAACCTTATAGAGGTCAAGATGTGGGAGGTCAAAACAGCCCCTGACAAACCACACTGGTATAAGTATTCCCTGGTCTATGTAGTGAAGGGTAGACGGATTATAGGCTACGATAATGCAGAGGGTAGGGGAGACCACAGACACTACGGGGATAGGGCAGAACCTTACAGGTTTGAGGGTCTGGAGAAACTGGCAGAGGATTTTTACTCAGACATTCAGAGATACAAGGAGGGAAGATTGTGAGGGTCAAAAGGGTAAGGATAGGGATAAAGAGTTTCAAAGAGATACTCCAGGACTTAGTCAAAACCGGTAAGGCCATAGAGAGGGGAGAGAGTGTCAAGAAACATGTAGGGGTCTATTTTGAGGATACAGAGGCATTCAGGAAGGCCCTGACCTCAAAGAGACTTGAACTCCTACGCCTGATAAAGAAACAACACCCCAAAACCATGCGACATCTCTCCAGACTGGCAGGCAGGGATATGAAAAACGTTAAACAGGACATAGAGATATTACAGAACCTGGGATTAGTGAGTACCAGGAAGGAAAAAACAGGCAGGAAAGAAGTCTCCCCCAGTGTGGACTACGACGCTATAGAGTTGATGATAGCGGTTTAATCGCTACTCCTGGACGGGAAAGAGAGAGGCCCAGGACTTGACGAACCCATCCTACTCAATAGCCCTTTTTATGTAAATACATCTGTTGAATTTTTTCCTGTACTCCCCTATACCTCCCAGGAAAAGGGGGGGGCATAGTTGAACGTTTAGGACGTACTCAGGGCTAAGATGACTCTGAGAGAATTTTCTTGTTTTCACTTTAAGACCTTATGGCACTTCAAAAATATATAAAACAGTACAGGGGTGTTCTTCTGGGGGACATATTTCCACGCTGTTATGAAAACCCATCCATAGACATAATCCTCATGCCAGAGCTGTTCGGAATAAGGAGAACCAGGAGACAAGTTAAAGAGGCAGAGGCAGTAGTGAACAAGCTTGAGACGTCCCTTAGAGAATTGGACAATTCCACTGATAAAATGATGATACCCCAATTTCGCTATTGCCTGATGCATGCTGAAGAAACGGGAACTCCGCACAAAATGTACACAATGCCAGGCTGGAGGAATTTAGAAAAGGTAGAAGATGTCTTTGTAGATTTCGTTGGGACGGTGAACGTCCTTAAGACAAAAAATTACAGCAAGAATGAAGTTCTTAACCATTCGCGTAGTTTAATGTACGAACAGGAGAAAACATACTTGGGTAAATGGGCCTCAACACCCCAGCCAGGGCAGGGAGAGGGAAAAGACATCAAGAAATTCTTTAGAAATCATTGGCAGTGGCTTGTAGGTGCTAGTATTGGTTTTATAAGTATGATATCTGGGATACTTCGATTTTTTGTGATGAAGTAGTAGGACGCAACAATGCAGGTGTAAAAATTCTTATGTCCTTCACTTGCCCACTAGAACAGTAGTTAGTACCCAGGAAGAAATCAACCCCTATCTGTTGTCTACTAGGTAGCCGCAACCTAAAGGGGCTACCAGTCAACGCTGGGCAGGGGCAAGCCCTGCCCAGCTAGTTAACCGGGAAGGGGCCGATAAGCCGAGTCCTGTCTAGGGTGGCCATTACTCTAGGGTAGTGGTTGCCCACTACCTCCATTAGCGGCTTACCCGGAGGGACGGCTATTCGCCTGAAGCGGGCCACTTCCTTCCCTCCCTATTTAGCCTTTCTCCAGGTGGGGTTTGCCGTGCCAGCCCTGTCACCAGGACTGCGGTGGGCTCTTACATTAAGGGGCCTTAATTAGCCCCCCCGCCTTTTCACCCTTACCCACCTAACTAGGGGATAGGGAGTAGGGGTTAGGGGGTAGCAATCTTTTTCCCTACTCCCTACTCCCTACCCCCTAGCCAGGCGGGCGGTATATTTTCTGTGGCACTTTCCCTGAGACCCCCTAACTAGGGGTGAGGGATTAGGGGGTAGGGGATAGCGGTCTTTAATCTCTTTTTCTAATCCCCGGTCCCTAGTCCCTAACCCCTAGCAGGGGTCCCGGTGGGCGTTATCCACCACCTTGCCCTGTGGAGCTCGGACTTTCCTCTCGTCCGCTCTGCCTGAGGCGGAACGGACGGGCGGCCACCTGGCCCCTTCCCGGTTAACTGGTAGGGGCAGGGCTTGCCCCTGCCCAGCGTTGACTGGCAGCTAGTAGTTAGTAGCCAGTAGCTAGGGGTTGGGTCTTTTCCATGGCTACTAGCTACTTGTTACTGGCTACTGTTCCGGAAGGTATAGAATCTTACCGCAGTTCTTGCAGAGGGTCAGCTCCTGGTGTCGGAGCAGGAGGTTTACCGTCTGAGGGGTTAGCCTCATGTTGCATCCACCACAGTCTTCACCGTGCACTTCTACCACTGCAAGGCCATCTTTTTCAATAAGCCTTTGGTACTGCGTAAGGGCTTCTTTATCAAGGAGATCGGCGTTTTCTTTCCATTGTTTCTGATGCCCCAGGGTCTCTTTTCCCAGGACCTCTAGCTCTGCCTCTACGGAGCCAGCGTACGCCGAGAGCTCCTTTTCTTCCCCCTGAATCTCTTTCTCTAATTCTTTTTCTTCTACACGGAGTCCTTCCAGTTTGGACATCATGGAGAGGATTTCGTCCTCCAGTACGCTCTTATCCGCCTCTTTGCTGCCCACTTCTGACAGGAGGGCGGTGTATTCTTTATTGTTCTTAATCTGGAAGAGTTTACCCCTCGATTTCTTTATCTCCTCTTCCAGGCATTTGTGTTCCAGTTCCTTGCCGTCTGTCTCTTTTTGGAAGTCCTTTGATTCCTTTTGTTTTTGTGCCAGGAGTTCCTTTCTTTGTTGGACCTGTGCACGCCTTTTTTCCAGGGCGGCTAGTAAGGTCTCCTTCTTTTTTGTAAACTCAATTAGCCTGTTATCTATGGACTGTAGGTGTTTTAAGACCTCCATTCTATTGGTGAGGGTCGCCTTATTGGTTGCTTCCAATTCCATCCAGGAAACCCCCTAACTTCCTGCTTCTAATGGGATGTTGTAATTTTCTGATGGCCTTGGCCTCTATCTGACGTACCCTTTCCCTGGTGACGTTGAACTTCTTCCCCACCTCCTCCAGGGTATAAGTATAGCCATCGCCTATACCGTAGCGGAGTTTTATAATCTCCCGCTCCCGATAGGTAAGGGTACCCAGGACGGCGCTGATCTTGTCCTTGAGCATCCCCTGGGTAGCGGCAGAGACGGGAGATTCGGCCTTTTCGTCCTCTATAAAGTCCCCAAAACTGCTGTCCTCACTCTCCCCTACCGGCCTGTCCAGGGAGATTTGATAGCGGGATATCTTCATTATCCTCCTGGCCTCGGGGACGGAAATTTTTACCTCCCTGGCAATCTCCTCTATGGTAGGTTCCCTGCCTATCTCCTGTACCAGTTTTTTGGAGACGTTCCTTATCTTACTCATGGTCTCTATCATATGGACAGGTATCCTTATGGTCCTGGCCTGGTCTGCGATGGAACGGGTGATGGCCTGGCGTATCCACCAGGTGGCATAGGTGCTGAATTTGTAACCCCTCTTGTACTCGTACTTATCCACCGCCCTCATGAGGCCGGTGTTGCCCTCCTGGATGAGGTCAAGGAAGCTTAGTCCCCTGTTGCGGTATTTCTTGGCGATGCTGACCACAAGGCGGAGGTTGGCGCTAGAGAGGTTCCTTTTGGCGTTTTCGTGCTCTTCGCAGAGGGCATCAATGCACTCCAGCCTTCTCTTCAGGCTCTCGGGAGATTCGGCCACCCTGGATTCCAGCTCCGCCAGCCGGAGTTCTAGTTCCTTTGCACGGCCATTGGTGCTGACCCTGCTTGCAAGCTTGGCTATCTGGGTCTGGAGGGAGCCTATCTCGCCGGAGACCTCGTGGAGTCGCCTTACCAGGGAGTAGAATTTCTTTGCCTTTATGTTGAGCATCTCAACTACTTCCACGGCCTCTCTCCGCCTGGCACGGATCTTCCGCATGAGCCTCAGACGTTCGTTCTCGGGGGTCCTCCTGGAGCGGAGCTTTATATAAGTGTCCGCGTTCTTTTTTAACAGTGCCTTTAGTCTCTTGACATAGTAGGGTATCTTCTGGAATAGCTTCTCCCTCCCATTGTCTACCGAGATGTCTATCTTGAGGTTGCGCTCTATGCGCGGCCCCCCAATGTTGTTGAGGGACTCCAGGGCCTTTACGTACTCCTCTATGACATAATCTGACTGAAAGATCTTTCTAAGTACACGTTTCCTGGTCAGTTCTATCTTCTTTGCCAGCTCTATCTCTTCGTCCCGGCGGAGGAGGGGTATCTCCCCCATCTGGGTGAGATACATCCTTACGGGGTCATCTATCTTCTCGGGGATACTCTCTTCCACTTCCTCTTCAAGAAAGGCCTCTTCCTCCTCAGGCCCCAGTGTATCCCGGCTCTCTACCTCCGCCTCATCAATGAGGTCTATCCCCATCTCGTCCAGCATTATGAGGATATCGTCTATCTTTTCTGGTGATACTACGTCATCCTCGGGAAGGAGGTCGTTCAGTTCCTCGTAAGTGAGGTACCCCTTTTCCTTTCCCTTCTGGACGAGGGTTTTAATCCTCTGACCTAGCTTCTCCATTAATCTATAAACCTCCGACAGATTCGCTTTGCCCGCTACGAGTTTTATCTTTGGGTACGAGCTGACGTGCCCTTACCTTATTCCTCTCATGAAATTCCAGCAGGAGCCTATCTTCCTCCCCTTGCTGATGGGGTTTTGATTCTATCGCCCTTCCCTTAGTATAACTTATTTTCTCCCTATTTTCCCGCCGTTTCATAAAGTTAAGGCAGTCCGCAAAATGCCTCCGGTAATCCCCTTTCTCCTCTTCCAGGGCAACGTCTGCCAGTACCCTGGCCACCTCTCCCTCGTCAAAAAGGGGGGCAAGGTCTTTTTCTGTCACCTTTCCCCTTTCTTTGTATATCTCAAAGGCCCTCTCCGCCAACTGGTTAATGGCCTGATGGATAAACTTATTGTGGCCTACCTCCAGTAGGTACTCCCCTATCAACTCATTGTGGGCCAGGAGCAATCCTAAAAGTTCTTTTTCTGTTTCATCCCTGTAAGTGGCCTTTCCAATCTCAGCCGACCCTTTCTTTAATCCACCCGAGTTTTGCCTTGAGAGTTGCTGATTTGACAGTTGCGCATTTCTCAATACAGACAAGATGCTTCGTCTTAAAATCCCCTCC
>JASEHG010000039.1 GCA_030018855.1 Candidatus Brocadiaceae bacterium | reverse complement strand
CCTCTAAGGCATTAGTCCCCTCCATCCTTACTATCATAGGTATCCGAAGTTGCGTACCTTCTAATCCGCCTAAGGCGGACAGGATTGCCTGGGCAATGGTATCGCAGCGGGTTATACCACCAAAGATGTTGACGAAGACTGCCCTCAGCCTGGGGTCCCTCAGCAGGAGGCTGAAGGCCCTGGTGACCCTTTCAGTAGAGGCGTCTCCACCTACGTCCAGGAAGTTGGCTGGCCTGCCACCGCAGACCCTGATGATGTCATTAGTGGCCATGGCCAATCCAGCCCCATTGACCAGACAGCCTATGTCGCCCTCTAACCCCACATAGCTCAGGCCAAAGCTGGAGGCCAGGGACTCCAGGGATTCCTCCGGTTTGGGCCGTAGGGCTGCCATTCCTGGGTGGCGGAAGAAGGCGTTGTCATCAAAATTGGCCTTAACGTCTAATATGGACAAAGCCCCCTCCGGGGTGATAGCCAAGGGGTTAACTTCTAGAAGCGTGAGGTCCTTTTCTGTAAAGACCCTGGAGAGGTTTAATATCAAGTTGGTGGCCTCTGTGAGGCGGGGGCCTGATAGGCCCAAAAAGCAGGCCATCCCCCTGGCCTGGAAGGGGAGTAGTCCCAATAGACTATCCCATGGTTCCTTTAAGACCTTTTCCGGAGATTTCCTGGCCAGTTCCTCTATTTCTACGCCCCCTTCCCGACACCCCACGAGCATGGGACAAGCCCCCTGTCTATCAATAACAAAGGCCAGATACACCTCCCGCTCAACGGGGACTACCTCCTGAAACAGGACGGCCTTTACTTCTTCCCCCTCTGGTGTGGTTTGGGGTGTCACCAGTCTGGAGCCCAGTAGACTCCTTGTTAAGTCCCTCGCCTCGGCCGGGCTATGGGTTATCTTTATACCCCCAGCTTTGCCCCTGCCACCGGCAAGGATTTGGGCCTTAAGGATGACACTGGGTTGGCCGGTCCCCCCAGCATATTGGTAGGGGGCAAGCCGGAGGAATGCCCCTTCTGCCTCCTCCGCCTTAAAAATTGTAATGCTCCTGGGAAGATTGGTGTCGTAGCCTTGTAGTATCTCCCTGGCCTGGTATTCATGCAGTCTCAAGGCTCTCTACGGCCTCCTGGGGAAGCTCAAAGAGTTCGGGTATGTGCTTCCTGGTCTGCTCCATCATCTCTTCGTCAGATATGGTCGTGACTCTGCCTTTGGCGTACTGTTCCACCACCCAATCTTTAATCTTTGCAATGCCGGGATGGGACTTGGTTAAATCACCCTTCGTGACATCAAGGTTAACCTTTATCCAGTGAAGGATACCAGCTACCCCAGATTTATCATTAACCGCCACCCCCGGGGGTATCTTGAGCAGTTTTCTGGTATCAAAGATGTTATATATCTCCTCATTCTTGAGGAGACCGTCCAGGTGTATCCCTGCAAGGGTGACGTTAAAGTGAGCGCCCACCAGGGGTTGATTGGATGGGATATGGTGACCTATCTCTTTCCTGAAGTAATTGGCTATATCGGTAATTAAGGTAGTATCAACGCTGTCATCACCCCTCAAGGACATATATTCAATGACCAATGCCTCTAGGGGTGTATTTCCCGTGCGCTCCCCGATACCCAGGAGGGTACCGTTAGCCCCACTACAACCGTAGAGCCAGGCTGTGGTAGCATTGGCTACCGCCCGATAAAAGTCATTGTGCCCATGCCATTCTAGATTCTCTGGGGGCACTTTGGCAAAATGGCTGAGTCCGTAGACGATACCCGCCACGCTCCTGGGGAGCATGGCCCCAGGGTAGCCAACGCCATAACCCATAGTGTCACAGCAACGTATCTTTACGGGTATCTTACTCTTCTCCGAGAGCTTCATGAGTTCCTGGGCAAAGGGGACTACAAATCCATAAAAGTCGGCCCTGGTAATGTCTTCAAAATGACAACGAGGGGTAATGCCCTCTTCCAGCGCCGCCCTTACGATGTCCAGATAGTCCTCCATGGCCTGTCGTCTGGTCTTGCCTAGTTTGAGGAAGATGTGGTAATCAGAGGCGGAGGTGAGGATGCCTGTCTCCTTTAGCCCCATTTCCTTTACCAGCTTAAAATCCTTCTTGTTGGCCCTGATCCAGCCAGTGACCTCTGGATATTTATACCCCCTCTCCAAGCATTTGACCACGGCCTCTTTATCCTTGTCTGTGTAGAGGAAGAATTCGCACTGCCTGATAAGCCCCTGTTTTCCCCCTAACTGGTGGAGGAGGTCGTATAGGTCAACAATCTGTTTTACGGTGAAGGGGGGTCTTGACTGCTGTCCGTCCCTGAAGGTGGTATCGGTAATCCATATGTCCTCTGGGGGGTCCATAGGGCTGAGGCGGTAGTTAAAAGGTATCTTGGGTACCTGCCCATAGGAGAACATATCTCTATAAAGGTTAGGCTCTTTTACATCCTGGAGTTCAAATGTATAGTCGTCCTGCTCCAGGCTCCGTCTGCGTTTGTCAAAACGTAACATTTCTTAACTCCTCAAGGTGCGTAGACACAAAGACTTAAATTGGCCCTACCTGAACCGCCTCAGGCATACTGGGAAGGATAAAATTTATGTATTTTATTGTATCAAAGCATCAGCTACTATGTCAAGGATAAAGGTTGGCGTGAATCTTCAGCTAAATGGGTGAGAACGGTTGGAAGAAGTCAGTAGGTGGTATAGGTTACGATGCACGGTGCCCTTACTCCCTATAACATGGTGCCAATGGAAAATCGTTGACAAAATCTCCTAAATATTGTAACTTTCAGGACTTTTCCTATAATGAATTTTGTTCTGTAGCATATCGTCAGGGGTGGGGCCTGCCACTGTCATGGACTGTAAACTATGGACATTAGACTTCTTTCCCCAAGGTCTAGGGTCTAAAGTCTATAGTCCATAGTCTGTAGTCTAAAGTCCATACACCGGTGGGAGTGGCCCTGCCACAAACCCAAATGCAAAAACAAGGTAGCCTGGGAATAGTATCTATTGTTGGCCCCGGTCTCATAGGCGGCTCTATTGGTATGGGACTAAAGGGGCGTAAGCTGGCAAGGTGGGTTATTGGTGTTGGACACAGAGATGCCTCCCTGAAAAAGGCCCTGGAGATGCACGCCGTAGACCACGCCACCAAAGACCTGAAGGAAGGTGTTAGGGAGGCCGATATGGTAGTCCTCTGCACCTCGGTGAAACTTATCCCTGAGATTGCAGAGAAGATGCTACCGTGGATGAAGGCAGGCTCTGTCCTTACTGATGTAGGCAGTACGAAGGAGCACATCGTAGAGCAAATACGGGCCATAATTGAAGGTAGCAAGACTCTAACCAAGGGTGTGGGATTTATAGGAGGCCATCCCCTGGCAGGCTCTGAGCAAAGGGGGATTGCGGCCGCCCGTCCGGACCTCTTTCAAGGGGCCACTTGTATCCTTACCCCTGCAGGGAGAGATAGTCGCTCCAGAGGTATAGTGAAAAGTATGTGGGAGGCCCTTGGGGCAAAGGTCAAGTTCTTATCACCAGAGGGACATGATTTGATAATAGCCTTTATAAGTCACCTCCCCCAACTGGTGGCCACCTCCCTGGTGAATACCCTTCGGCCTGGCCAACTGGCCTTCACTGCCAGGGGGTTCAGGGACGTCACCAGGATTGCCTCCAGCGACCCGTCTCTATGGCGGGACATCCTCCTCCAGAATAGGGAGGCACTTCTGGAGGCTATTACGGATTTTCAGAAGGAGCTGGCCCTGATTAAAAGGGTGCTCCAGGAAAGGGATTCCAGACAGCTTTTTACAAGGCTCAAGAGGGCCAAGGACCGCCGGGACAGTCTTTGAGCTTTTAAACCTTTAAACCTTTGAACCTTTAAGTCTTTCTAAGACCTATGCCAGTCAGGATTGAGGTCTTTCAAAAAGAAAAACTTCCAGACCGCCTGGGGGAGACCGTCCTCTCGGAGATACATGCCCTGGGCGCCAAAGGGGCTAGAGAGGTCAGGGTGGTGGAGGTATATCTCCTGGAAGGGAGACTCTCTGGGGAGCAATTAGAAAAGATAGGTTCGGAACTCCTGGCCGATACCATCGTGCAGGACTTTGCCTACAATTCCCACCTCCAGAGGGGTAAAAGGCCCTTGCCCTTGAGCGTAGCGAAGGGACAGTACCACACCGTTGAGGTAGTCAAGAAACCAGGGGTAATGGACCCCGTGGAGGCCACCACCCTCCAGGGGATAGCAGACATGGGCCTCAAGGTGGAGTGGGTGAAGAGGGCCAGGAAGTACCTCATCCGTGGCAAACTCAACAGGGAAGAACTTGAGACTATCGCCAATAAGATACTGGCCAATAATACTATTGAAGACGTCTTCATTGAGACGGATAGTGTCCCCCACGAAAGAAAACCTTCTGCCTATAACTTCCATAAGGTGAGTATTCCCTTAAGGGAGGCCAGCCAGGAGAGACTCCTGGAGATTAGCAGGCAGAGGCAGTTGTCACTCAGTCTTGAGGAGATGCAGGCCATTCAACGTTACTATCAACGGATAGGCAGGGAGCCGACGGACGCAGAGCTGGAGACCCTGGCCCAGACGTGGTCGGAACACTGTATGCACAAGACCCTCAAGGGCCACATTGAGTACCATGGGGAGATGATAGATAACCTCCTGGGCAACACCATCATGAGGGCCACCAGGGAGCTCAGGAAGCCCTGGTGTGTGAGCGTCTTCCAGGATAATGCCGGTATTATAGAATTTGACGGGGATTATGGCATTTGCTTCAAGGTGGAGACCCACAATCACCCCTCTGCCCTGGAGCCCTATGGTGGGGCCAGCACGGGGCTGGGGGGGGTAATCCGTGACATACTGGGCTGTGGGCTTGGGGCCAGGCCCATCCTCAATACAGACGTCTTTTGTTTCGCACGTCCAGACCTTCCCTATAGCCACCTACCTAAAGGGGTGCTCCACCCGAGGAGGGTCTTTAAGGGTGTCGTACAGGGCGTGAGAGATTACGGCAACCGCATGGGTATACCCACCGTCAATGGGGCCATATACTTTGATGACCGCTATGTGGCCAACCCCCTGGTCTTCTGCGGCACGGTGGGACTTATACCCAGGAATCGGTGTAAAAAGAAGGTAGTGCCTGGGGACGCCATCCTTTTGGTGGGGGGCAGGACGGGTCGTGATGGACTCCACGGGGCCACCTTCTCCTCTGCTCAGCTCACGGAGGACTCGGAGGTGCTCTCAGGGGGCGCCGTACAGATTGGTAACCCTATAACGGAGAAGAAACTCCTGGACCTCCTACTGGTGGCAAGGGACAGAAACCTGTATCACTCCATTACTGACTGTGGGGCTGGCGGGCTATCCTCTGCGGTGGGGGAGATGGGGAAGGACACCGGGGCGGAGGTAGACCTGGAAAAGGTACCACTCAAATACAGCGGCCTTTCCTACTGGGAGATATGGCTCTCAGAGGCACAAGAGAGGATGGTACTGGCCGTGCCTCCAAAGCGCATAGAGGAAATCGTAAACCTCTTCCGTTCAGAAAGCGTAGAGGCCACCGTGATTGGCAGGTTCACCCGTGACAAAAGACTCCACCTCATGTATCAGGGACACGAGGTGGGAGGGCTGGAGATGGACTTCCTCCACAAGGGCCTCCCTCGCCCCCTTAAAAAGGCCCACTGGACCCAACCCCAACACACTGAACCCGACCTTCCCAGAAAGAGGGATTACACCGTAGACCTTAAGAGAATCCTCTCCTCCTGGAACGTGTGCAGCAAGGAGTGGGTCATCAGACAGTATGACCATGAGGTACAAGGAGGCTGTGTACTTAAGCCCCTGCAAGGGGTGGCCAATGATGGCCCAGGAGATGCCTGCATAGTGACCCCCGTCCTGGGTTCCCGTAAAGGCATAATAGTCTCCTGTGGCATGAACCCCAAGTATGGAGACATAGACCCTTATCACATGGCGGCCTCTGCCATAGACGAGGCCCTCAGACAGATAATCTCCGTGGGGGGCGACCTCAGCAGGGTAGCCCTGCTGGACAACTTCTCATGGGGCAATACGGACCTGCCAGACCAATTAGGCGCCTTGGTCAGGGCGGCACTGGCCTGTTACCACATGGCCCTTTATTTCGGCACCCCCTTCATCTCAGGCAAGGACAGCCTTAACAACGAGTTCCGCAGGGGTGATACCGCTATAAACATACCTCCTACCCTCCTTATCTCCGCCCTGGCGGTAATGGAGGACGTAGGGAGGGCGGTCTCTATGGACGCTAAAGAACCCGGCAACCTAATATACATCGTAGGGCTGACTAAAGAAGAACTGGGCGGCTCGCACTACTACTCCATCCATGGCCATATTGGTAACAGTGTGCCAAGGGTAGACGCCCATTGGGCGAGGAAGACCATGGAGGCCCTCTCCAGGGCTGTCAGAAAGGGCCTGGTGAGGGCCTGTCATGACTGTTCGGAAGGGGGGCTGGCGGTGGCCGCCGCCGAGATGAGCTTTGCAGGTGGCTTAGGTATGGAGTTGGGTCTTGGAGCGGTTCCTATAGAGGGGGACATTAAGGGAGAGGATACCCGGCTCTTCTCCGAGTCCAACTCCCGTTTCCTGGTAGAGGTGAGGCCCCAGATGGTGGGGGCCTTTGAAAAGGCCTTAAAGGGTATCCCTTACGGTCTTTTGGGCAGGGTGAAAAAGGAGCCTGTATTTGTTATCAAGGATAGGCACGGCAGGACGCTAATCCATGAAGGCATTTACAGCCTGAAGGAGGCCTGGCAGTCCCCTTTATCTACCATAGGGGCAGGTCCTGTCCGCCTGAGGCGGACTCGGGCAGTAGGGAGTTAGACTTAGATGGTAGACTGGTAGGGGCATCCGCCTAAGGCGGACAACGTGCCCCTACGAACTCATTTGAGTAAAGAGGGTAATATCCATTACGATATAGTCCACTAAGACAGACGGAGATGAGAAAATGGCGCAGGCAATCATGGCAAAGAAAGTTCCGAGTGACATTGAGATAGCACAGGCGGCAAAGTTGAAACCCATCCAGGAGATAGCAGAGGGCCTGGGTATAAGGGGAGACGAACTGGAGTTGTATGGCAAATACAAGACCAAGGTCTCCCTGGACATCCTGGAGAGGTTGAAGAAGGTCAAGAACGGGAAATACATAGTAGTGACGGCCATCACCCCTACCCCCCTTGGGGAAGGGAAGACCACTACCACAGTGGGCCTTGGTATGGGCCTCTGCAGGCTGGGCAAGAAGGCCGTTATAGCCATCCGCCAGCCCTCCCTGGGGCCGGTCTTTGGCATAAAGGGTGGGGCCGCCGGAGGAGGCTACTCCCAGATAGTACCTATGGAGGACTTTAACCTCCACCTCACCGGGGATACCCATGCCGTCTCCGCAGCCCATAACCTCCTAGCCGCCTTCATTGATAACCACCTGCATCACGGAAACAAACTGGGGATAGACCCCTTTAGCATCACCTGGCCCAGGGTAGTGGATACAAGCGATAGGGCGCTGAGGAATATAGTGATAGGTCTCGGGGGGAAGGAGCAGGGGATACCCAGGGAGACAGGTTTTGATATTGCCGTGGCCTCAGAGGTGATGGCCATCCTGGCCCTGGCCACGGGTCTCCAAGACCTCAGGAAGAGGTTGGGCAGGATAATAATTGGCAGTAACAAAGAGGGTAAACCCATTACGGCAGAAGACCTGAAGTGCGCGGGCTCCATGACCGTCCTCCTAAGGGATGCCATCAAACCGAACCTCCTCCAGACCGTGGAGAATACCCCGGCCTTTGTACATGCCGGACCGTTTGGCAACATAGCCCATGGCAATAACTCCATCGTGGCTGACCAGATAGCCCTTAAGTGTGCCGATTACGTGGTAACGGAGAGCGGCTTTGGGGCTGACCTGGGCGCTGAGAAATTCATGAACATAAAATGCCGTTACTCAGGCCTGAGCCCCAATTGTGCCGTCATAGTAGCCACAGTCAGGGCATTGAAGATGCATGGTGGAGTAGGCAACATCGTGGCGGGTAAACCCCTACCTGATGAACTCCAGAAGGAAAACGTTCCCGCAGTGGAGAAGGGGTGTCAGAACCTGGTAAAGATGATAGAGAACATGAAGCTCTACGGCATCCCAGTGGTAGTGGCCATCAACTCCTTTGAGACCGACACCAGGGCAGAGATAGAGGCCGTAAAGGCCATTGCCGTAGAGTATGGGGCAGAGAACGCAGTGGAATCCAACCACTGGGCCAGGGGCGGAGTGGGGGCGGAGGAACTGGCCGAGGCCGTGGTGGCCGCCGCCAATAAACCCTCCAGGTTCATGTTCCTCTATCCTCTGGAGGCCGGTATAGAAGAGAAGATAGAGATTATCGCCACCAAGATGTATGGTGCTGATGGGATTGACATCATGCCTGCCGCCAGGGAGAAGATAGAGCGATACACCAGGTGGGGCGTGGACAAACTACCCATCTGTATGGCCAAGACACACCTCTCCCTCTCGCACGACCCGGCCCTGAGGGGGAGACCCAGGGGCTTCAGGGTGCCAGTAAGAGACCTGAGGGCCTCCGTGGGGGCAGGGTTCCTCTACCCCCTTCTTGGGACTATGAGGACTATGCCAGGACTACCCTCTAAACCTGCTGGGGAGGCGGTTGATATAGACCTGGCTACAGGGAAGGTAGTGGGCCTGTTCTAGGTAGAAAATATTTATTGCAGATTGTAAATTGGTCCGCCTGAGGCGGATTAGATTTAAAAAGTTTACAATTCTGCATGTCCCACAATCTCTATCTCCTGGAAGGGGCAGGTACAAGACTTGAACATTTGAACCCTTAAACTCTTAAACACAATCTTCATCCCCTAGATGGGACAGGTACAGGACCTGCCTCTGCCCAAAAGATGTTTACAAAAGGGCCTATGCCTGCTATACTGTGTCTTGTATTGCTGTAATTGTAAGGACAGGTCTAAAGCCTGTCCCTGTCGGACTTTAAATTTAATGGCAAAGGCAAAGGCCCTGGTACTCCGTACTGCTGGAACTAACTGTGACTGGGAGACGGAGTATGCCCTGAAAAAGGCAGGTGCGGAGGCCCATAGACTCCATATCCAAAGACTCCTGGATAAGGCAATCGGCGGGAGTAACCTGGCCACCCTCTTCAGGGACTACCACATCTTAGTATTACCCGGCGGCTTTACCTACGGGGATGACATTGCGGCAGGGAGGATACTGGCCAATATCCTCCGCTTCCACCTAAGAGAGGCCCTGGAGCATTTCCTCGGTGAGGGGAAACTGATGATGGGAATATGCAATGGCTTTCAGACCCTGGTCAAGGGCGGGTTATTACCTGCCCTGTACCAGACCTGCCCTAGAGCAGAGCGAAGGGACGGTACAGGGCCTGCCGGGGACAGTGGACTGCCTGAGGCAACCCTTACCTTTAACGACTCCAACAGGTTTGAGGCCCGATGGATACACCTCAGGGCCTGCTCCAGCAAGTCAGTTTATGTAGAAGAAGGGGAGTTACTGTACCTGCCCGTGGCCCATGCAGAGGGGAAATTCGTACCCCGGGACGATTCAACCCTTCAAAGACTAAGGGATTCTTCACAGATAGTCTTCAGGTACGTAGACGAGGGGGGAGACGGGGCGGGGTACCCTCACAACCCAAGTGGCTCTGTGGAGGATATTGCAGGGATATGCAACCCTACGGGGAGGATACTGGGCATGATGCCCCACCCTGAACGCTATGTGGAACCCTACCAGCACCCGAATTGGTCCAGGAATGGGCTGAATAAAGAGCCAGATGGCCTTAGACTGTTCTTGAATGCCGTGAAGTACGTGAAGAAAAACCTCCTCTGAATAATCTGGTATGGAGAGGCAGGTCTTGTCCGCCTGAGGCGGACCCATTGCTTATTATGAAGAAAGAGACCCTGAGACAAGAAGCCGCCGTAGAATTGGGCGGCTTAGAGAGACACATAAAAAACCTGAATCACAGGTTGAGCAGGTCCGACCTTATACCCTTATTACAGTATACCCAGGATAGCTACGGCTACCTGCCCAAGCCCGCCCTGGAGTTTATATCCAGGAGTACCCGTATCCCGATGAGCAGGATATTTGGAGTAGCCTCCTTCTACTCCCAGTTCTCTTTTGTGCCGAAGGGGAAATTCACCATTAAGGTATGCGTTGGCACTGCCTGCCACGTCCGGGGGGCAGATAAGGTAAAGTCCAGGATAGGGGAACTCCTGGGCGTCAAGGATGGAGAGACTACGGCGGACTACAGATTTACCCTGGAGTCAGTGGCCTGCTTAGGTACCTGTGCCCTGGGGCCAATTGTGGTCATAGGGAGCAGTAAGAAGGCCGAGGGTTGTTGCGGGGGGGAGCCGGTGAAGCAGGCCCTGTCATTGGGCGACAAATTCTATGGCCAGGTCTCTCCTGAAAAGGTACAGGAAATATTGGGGCGTTACACTAAGGAGGAACCAATCCTGAGTGGAGCGGGGGGATAGACCGTGGAAAAACTCAACTCCATAAAAGACCTCAGAAATCTCAGAGAGGGGCTCAAAAAGGGGCAAAAGACCGGAGTCTCTACGGTAGTAGTCTGCGGGGGTACTGGGTGTGAGACCTTCGGGGGACGTGAACTCTACGAGTCACTTAATAATATCATTAAGGATAGGGAGCTAGAGGGGAAAATATCTCTAAAAAAGACTGGTTGTCAGGGTTTCTGTGAGAGGGGCCCACTGGTAACCCTTTGGCCTACCAACGTATTCTATCAAAAGGTAAAAGAGTCAGATGCCACAAAGATTATTGATGAGACTATCACAAACGGTAATGTCCTGGAGAATCTGCTCTTTACTGACCCTCTAACCAACAAGAAGGTCACCCTTCAGTCAGAAGTCCCTTTCTACAAGAAACAGCGCCGCCTGGTGCTACGTCTTAACGGCGTTATAGACCCCACCAGTATCCACGACTACATTGCGGCCGGTGGTTATACCTCCCTGGAAAGGGTGTTAGAGGGTATGAGCCCGGAGCAGGTGATAAAAGAGGTGGCGGACTCTGGCCTTAGGGGGAGGGGAGGTGCTGGCTTCCCCACCGGGAAGAAGTGGGAGTTCGTAAGGAAGGCCACGGGCGATATAAAGTATATTATCTGTAACGGAGACGAGGGGGACCCTGGGGCCTTCATGGACAGGTCTGTCCTGGAAGGTAACCCCCACCTTGTCGTAGAGGGGATGATAATCGCCGCCTATGCCATCGGCTCCAGGAAGGGCTATTTTTACGTCAGGGCTGAGTATCCTATGGCGGTGGAGCACGTACAGAGGGCCATTGACCAGGCAAGTGAGTTAGGGCTACTCGGAGTGGACATCCTGGGTAAGGAGCTAGACCTTGTCCTTGAGATAAAGAAAGGGGCAGGTGCCTTTGTCTGCGGGGAGGAAACGGCCCTCATTGCCTCCATAGAGGGCAAACGCGGTATGCCCCGGATAAGACCCCCCTATCCAGCCATCTCTGGACTCTGGGGTAAGCCTACCTGTATAAATAATGTGGAAACCCTGGCCAACGTCCCCATTATCATTGAGAAGGGCGCAAAGTGGTATAGCAGTATTGGGACTCAGGGGAGTAAGGGCACCAAGGTCTTTGCCCTGGCAGGGAACGTCAAGAATACCGGTCTCGTAGAAGTGCCTATGGGTACCACGCTGAGGGAGATAATCTTTGATATTGGCGGAGGGATTGCTAAGGGGAGGAAGTTTAAGGCGGCCCAGGTAGGAGGACCCTCGGGCGGTTGTATCCCGGAAGAGTATTTAGATACACCCATTGACTACGAATCCCTCCAGAAGGTGGGGGCCATTATGGGCTCAGGCGGGCTCATCGTCGTGGACGATAAAACCTCTATGGTGGAATTCGCCCGCTACTTTATGAATTTTGTACAGGACGAGTCCTGCGGTAAATGCGTACCCTGCCGTATAGGTACCAGGAGGATGTTGGAAATCCTGAGCAGGCTCCTCAAGGGAGAAGGTAAGGAGAGTGACCTGGACCTCCTCATGGAATTAGCTACGCATACCAAGGAGACCTCCCTATGCGGTCTGGGGCAGACGGCCCCTAACCCCGTTCTCTCCACCCTCAGATACTTCAGGCACGAGTATGAGGCCCTCCTGAAGAAGACTGCTCCCCCAGAGGGCACCGTAACCGAACCCCAAGAAAAAGTGAAAGTTCGCCACAGCGAATCTGCCGTAGGCACGACAGGCACGGAGGCAAGCCAGTGCGGATAATCTCTATAACCAGTACCTCCAGTGGTGCAGGTAAGACCACCCTGGCGGCCTTTCTGATAAAGACCCTCGGGGGGCTAGATGCCTTAAAAATTACCGTCCAGCACATGGGTGCCTGCCCGAAGGAGATAGATTGTGACGGCTGTCCTACTACGGAAGGCTTCTCTTTCAGGATAATAACTGACCCGTCCATCCTGAGCCAGCCGGGGAAGGACACTGCCCGCTTCCTCAAGGCCGGTGCTAAAAAGGTGGTCTGGCTTCAAACCCAGCGCAAATGCCTTGAGACCGCCGTCCGTCAGGTCTTAAAACTCTTTCCCTCAAGAAGTGGGCTACTCGTAGAGGGAAACAGCTTCCTTGACATAAGGAAAACAGACTTTGCCCTTATGATAGCAACGCCCAGGACTGTAGAACTAAAACCCTCTGCCAGGAAAATACTGGACAAGATAAATCTATTTGTGATAAACAAAACCCCTGGCTCCACAAAGAAAGACATAGAAACAGCTAGGGAAGGATTGTATTCTATGAGACCAGATTGCCCTGTTGTAGTATTTGACCCGTATCATCCAGAACCAGAGACCAGGGATGCCCTCCTGGAACCAATCGCAGTGGCCCTGGAGGGAGTATTAGGGGTTAGGGGCTAGAAATTGCGGAATGCGGATTTCGGATTTGG
>JASEHG010000038.1 GCA_030018855.1 Candidatus Brocadiaceae bacterium | reverse complement strand
CATCACCCTCCCCCTTCCCCCTCCCCTCAAGGGAGGGGGAAATTTGCCTCTGGCAGAGCACTCATAGGCTTTTACAGAAGTATCTTCCTATATTTTCTCAACACCCTTATCAGCCTGTCCATATCCTCGGCCATCGGGGCCTCTACCGTTATCTTCCCCACCCACGGAAGAGGCTCAAAGGTTATCTTATGGGCATGGAGGGTGAGCCTGGAGATGATAGGGGTCTCTGTCTGCCCCTTCTTTGGCTTATAGTCGGCCTTCAGGCTGGAGAGGAAGATTGCAGACCTGTTACCATACAGTGGGTCTACGGAGAGGGGGTGGCCGATGGCCTTCAGGTGGACCCTTATCTGATGTGTACGGCCCGTCTTTGGGATGACCTTCAGGAGGGTGAAGCCGTCAAATCGCTCCTGAATTCTGTATTGGGTTACGGCCTCTTTCCCGCGGAGGTTCGTTCGCATCTTACCACGGGTGGTCTCCTCTAAAGGGAGATTTATGGTAGCCTCTTCCCCCTCTACCCTGCCGTCCACGAGGGCAACGTATTCTTTTTCTATGACCCTGTCTTCAAACTGCCCGGAGAGGTGTCTTTCCGCCTCCGGGTCCTTTGCCACCAGGAGCACGCCGCTGGTATCCTTATCCAACCTGTGGACGAGCCTGGGCCTCAACCCCTTGCCCCTGGAGAGGGGAGAGAGGTCTTGGAGGTAATGCAGAAGCCCACTGATAAATGTGGGGGGAGGTTTCAAACCTGCCCTTACATCTTGGGTAAGGGTAAACCCTGCCCCTACACCTTCATCCCTTTCCGGGATTACTGCCAGCCCGGCAGGCTTGTTTACCGCAAGGACATGCCCATCCTCAAAGAGCACCTCCAGGGGTAAGGGGTGGGGTTCGTACCTCCTGGTACCCTCTGGAATAAAAACGGCTACCTTATCTCCCTTTCCTAAGGCCAGCACTCGCCCTCTTTGTGTTTACACTTACTAAGCCTTTTTCTATCAGACCTTTGAGGGTGTTAATAGAATATAGAGGGAGTTTTGTGGCTAGAAATTCCAGGAGACGGATACCTTCAAGGGATTGGGAAACTATAAAGGAGCGATTCTCCGCCACTTGACTCTTAAGGCCCCCTTCTGAAAGATAGAAGACAGTAGACCGTGAGAAGGTGTTTGCCCGTCCCCTGTTCCCCGTCCCCTGTCCCCTGAGTTTAGGGGGTCTCTACTCCTTTACCTTTTACTAAAGCAGGCTTACTGCTGACCACGAAGGTCTGTGCATAGGAGAGCCCCGCATCGTCTCTGGCCACGATGGTTATGGTGTTGGGGCCCTCTTTAAGAGGGACCTCGGCGGAGAAGGCCAATTCCTTGGCCTTCTCCCCTTTCTTCGGGGATTTGAAGAAGGCCTTCTCGTTGTTTACCATTACAAAGAGGTGCTTGACCACCTGGTCGTCTCTGGCACTGCCTGATAGTGTCATCCTGCTGGATGGAAGGAGGAGGGGGGTCTTCTCAAATTCAATTATAGGGGGCATATACTGCAGGTGAAGGGCAAGGACCTCCTCCTTTTCCACTGAGGTCTCGGAGACGTCCGTGGCAGGGATCCAACCCCTACCTCCACCGGGCAGGCCCATCCTGTACCAGGCTGGTACCCATCCGTTGACTCTCACTATACTCCCCTTTTTTATCTGGCACATGACGGGGGATTCCGTTGACCTACCCCCAAAGATCCATGAGGGGCGCACGGCCTGGATGCGTTTGTCTATCTCTACCACAGCAGGGGAGACCCTGGAGGCCATCACGGGGAAGGTCAATTTCTGGGAGAGATAGACGCCGAAGTTAAGATCAGTTATTACCAGGTCCATACTGAATTCCTTCGCCTCCAGAGCCTCTTTGACCAGGAAGCGTAGACGGGCAGTCTTTTCTTCCCCAGGGGCAAGCTCTCCCAGTTCCTTACTGCCTTCTTCCACGAAGACCTCTTTTTGGCTCAGGTTCCTTACGGTAACCATATTTTTGGAGCTGGCACCCTTTCCAATGTTTCGTACCGTTACCAGGAGGTCCAGGAGTTCCCCCTTCTGTACTAACCCATCGTCGTCCGGCCTCCGCCCTTCAGTATTGGCCTCCGTTATCTGATACGAGAATGCAAACTCGGGTCTGGGCAGTGCCTCCACCGTCAAGGTGCCATAGACGTCTTTGGGTACGTTCCCATTCAACTCCGTAAATTTGATGGTGAACTCATCGGACCTGTCCAGGCTATTCTTTGGTAATTCTATCTTATGGGTATAGTTCTTAGAGACGCCTCTATCTATCCTCCCCAGAGGGAATTCCAGCTTGTCCAGGAGCGGGTTTTTAGATTCTATAATGCCGTACATCCTGTAGAGGGCCCCTTCTCCCTGGTTCTCAACGGTAAGGGTAACGTTAACCGTCTCTCCAGCGGCCCACTTTTCCTTCAAGGGTTGGAGGGTAAGGGAGGCAACGGGTTTGGGAGTCTTGGTGTCTTTTCCATAGCGCCAATCTATCCCCAGATCTGCCAGGGCCTTTATAATCTTTTCCTCTTCGGCCTGCCTTATTTTCTCAAAGGAAGGCCAGAGGTCTTTTAACATCTGCTCCCTCGTAGTAGAGGCAGTGTTCTTTATCAGTTCAAGGGCAATCTGTACCTGGTTGTCCTTGGAGAGGTCCTTTTGTTTGTAAATGCTTTCTTCCTCACCCTCAGGGGTATCCTCTAAGGCGGCGAGATACTTCAGAGAGACAAGTGGTGGTTCTGGAGGATTAACCTCTCCATGGAGGTGCCCCCTCATATCGGCCTCCCTGAGGGCCCCGGCAGTACCCTTTTCCAGGAGGATATTCTCCTTCCCCAGGACTACTGGAACAAGGTTGACATCGGGGGTTACCCCTAGGGTCTGGATGTCCCTATAAAGGGGTGTGAGGTATTTGGCCACGGTGAGCTTCAAGGCCGAGCCGTCAGCCAGGTCAATTAGTTGTTGGACAGTGCCCTTACCGAAGCTTCTATCCCCGATGGTAAGGGAACGGTCATTTTCCTTCAGGGCTGCGGCTACAATCTCCGAACCCGAGGCGCTAGCCGCATCTATAATCACTATCAGGGGGCAGAGGGCTATATCCTTTTCCGAGTACCGGGCCTTCTGTACCTCCCTCTGTCTCTTGCCCTGGCCTACTGTTGCCACTATGACCCCTTTTTCCAGGAACCTGTCCGACACCCCCACTGCCTGATCAAGGAGACCGCCGGAATTATTTCTCATGTCCAGTATTACACCCCTTAACCCTTGAGGGGTCTTCTGGAGCTGTTGGAGGTTTTTATCCAGGTCATCTACCGTGTCTTCCTGGAAATTTCTGATCCTTATATAGCCTACGTTTCCCTCCAGGAGTTGTGATTCTACACTGGGCAGTGTAATTTTTTCCCGCTCAAGGGTCGCTAACCTGGGTTCGGCCGACTTTCCCGTCAAGAGGTAAAGGGTTACCTTTGTGCCCGGTTCACCCCTGAGCTTACTGACAGCCTCGTGTAAGGACATATTTACCGTGGACTCCCCCTCTATCTCCATAATCTTGTCCCCAGACCTTAACCCGGCCTTGTAAGCTGGAGTACCTTCTATGGGGGAGATTACCGTGAGGGTCATTTCTCTTATCCCCACCACCATCCCCAGGCCACCGAACTTCCCAGAGGTGCCTATCATAAATTCCTTGTACTCCTTTGGTGGGAGGAAGACCGAATGGGGGTCCAGGTCCCCCAGCATCCCATTTATGGCAGTGTACTCTACGTCACTAGCCTTTGAGGCGTCCTCCATGTTCGTCTGGATGAATAGGAGGCCGTCCTTTAACACGGCAAGGGCATCGTCCAGGTTCTGGACTTTAGAGGCGTCTAGTTTCTTTTTAGCCTCACCAGCCGTAATCTCCAGGGTGCCATTGGTCTCCACAAACTCCACCTGTACCTCTGGCAGAAGCCTCTCTGTCCAATTCAGGCCCTCAACGGCCATATGCTGGGCGTGTATCCTCTCCGGGTCTACGTAGAACCTGTCTACGTAGGAACAGACTGCACCTGGGAGACGGTACTTAGGGGCCCTTTCCCCCGTGTACCAGTCCAGAAAGAGGGCCTGACTTGGCCCTGGCAAGGTTAAGGAGATGGCCAGGAAGGAGACTAATAACCCTAAAAATACTGAGAAGAACCCCCCTTTTTTGCCAGCCCAGAATCTCTTTGTGTGCCAGGACATTTCTTTCGTCACGCTCAGTAAAAAGTTGTAGGGGCAATTCCCGCCTGAGGCGTCCTCCTGAGGCGAACTTTCAGGATTTTCAGCATGAATTGCCCCTCCTGCTATCTTTACTTTTATACTAAATCAATTTGCCCTTTTGTCAAGGGAAGATGCTGAACTTCGGACAAAAGTTCGGACAAAACTTAACTTCCTTTGGCTCAACTTCTTAAACAGTAGGTGCAGAAGTTCCCTCCCCCCTGTACCAATCAGGTACAGGGCCAGGTTCAGGGCTTTGCCCTGCACCCTTGTGGTGCAGGGCCTTCCCCCTCCCGCTCCGCCTCAGGCTGTAAGTCCGCCTCGGGCGGGCGGAGAGGGGGGATTTTTATGGGAAATAACTACTTCTTTGCATTTTGCATACTGAGATCTCTGAAAAACATGCGCAGTGTCATCCCTTCGGCTTCGCTCAGGGCAAGCTTTTGGGCGGGACCTATCCCTACCACTACATTTCTAAATAAACTCCCGAAGCCTCTCTCTAAATTTTTTGAGGGCCTGGGCCCTGTGACTAATCTGGTTTTTCACTGCAGGACCTAGCTCAGCAAAGGTCTTCCCATAGCCAGGCAGATAGAAGACAGGGTCATAGCCGAAACCCTGTTCCCCCCTGGCCTCCTGAGATATGAGGCCTTCACACTGTCCTTCAACCACAAAAAGGAGCCCCTCTGGGTTAGCAAGGGCAATGACACAGCGGAACCTGGCAGTGCGGCGCTCAAGCGGAATCCCCTCCAGGGCCTTGAGGAGTTTTAGGTTATTTTCCTTATAGGCATCCTCAGGCGGACGTCCACCTGGGGCGGGCGACACCTCCCCTGCGTAGCGGGCGGAACGCACCCCCGGGGCACCACCCAGGGCGTCCACCTCCAGGCCAGAGTCTTCCGCCACGGCCCATTCTCCCGTGAGTTTAGCCACGGCGGTGGCCTTCTTTATGGCGTTCTCCTGAAAGGTCTCTCCGTCCTCCTCCACCTCCGGGAGGTCCGGGTAGTCTTCAATGCCCTGGAGCTTCAAGGGAAGGTGGCAGGGCCACTCCCGACTGAGCAGTTCCACCAGCTCCTCCCTTTTTTTGAGATTCCTGGTGCCTATGATGAGTTTTAACATGGAATTAGAATCAGGGGCTAGGGGTCAGAGACCAGCAATCTTGTTTCCCTACTCCCTACTCCCTAGCCCTTATTCCCCCAGGGCTTCCTTTTGAATCCTGAAGAACTCCGCCACCCCCTTCTTGGCCAGGGAAAGCATCTCCTGTAGTTGCCCCTCTGAGAAAGTATGTTCCTCCCCCGCACCCTGGACCTCAACGAAATGACCGCTTCCGGTCATGACTACATTCATATCTACTTCTGCCTTGACGTCCTCGCTGTAATTCAGGTCCAGTACCGCCTCTCCATCTACAATGCCCACGCTAACGGCTGCCACACTGTCCTTTATGGGGAGGGCCGTCAAAAGCCCCTTCTCCTTCATGTTACGAAAGGCATCTATCAGGGCCACAAACCCCCCCGTGATGGCAACGGTGCGCGTGCCGCCATCCGCCTGGAGGACATCACAATCTATCCATATAGTCCTCTCCCCTAGTTGTGTCAGGTCCACTACTGCCCTCATGCAACGCCCTATGAGACGCTGTATCTCCTGGGTACGACCATCTACTTTCCCACGGCTAATCTCTCTGGTAGTGCGGGTAGGGGTGGAGCCAGGCAGTAAGGAGTATTCCGCCGTAATCCATCCCTGACCTGTCCCCAGCAGGTGGCGAGGTACCCCCTCTTCTACGCTGGCCGTACAGAGTACCATGGTATCCCCCGTTTGAATCAGCACGGAACCCTCCGCAAACTTGGTGTAACCCCTACGGACGGTCACTGGCCTTAGTTCGTCAGGTCTCCTGCCGTCTGCCCTCATCTTTTTCCCGTCCGGCGGGTGGTATCCGCCCCTTTCTCTGCCTCAGGCGGACTCCCATCACCGCCCTTTTGACGCCTACCGCCTTGACTCCCAAGGAGAAATTTTAATATAGCCTTCTGGATGTGCAGGCGATTTTCCGTTTGATCAAATACAATAGAGCGAGGCCCGTCCAGGACTTCATCGGTTATTTCCTCGCCACGGCGTGCAGGCAGACAGTGCATCACCAGTCCCCCTTCTTTTGCCAGCCGTACTAAGGAGTTGTTTATCTGGTAATCCTTGAAAACTTTACGCCTCACCTCTGCCTCTTGTTCCTGGCCCATACTTACCCATGTATCCGTGTAGAGTACGTCAGCTCCCCTGGCGGCCTCGCGGGGGTCGTCAGTCAGATAAATTAACTTATCCGGTGCGGCCTTCGCCACCCCCCGGCCCTGGCGTTCCAGCCCTTCCACAAAGGCGGGACTTAACTGGTAGCCCGCAGGGGAGGCTATGCGGAAGTAAATCCCAAATCTGGCAGAAAGACAGGCAAGACTCCTGGCTACATTGTTGGCATCCCCTATAAAAGAGAGGGTAAGACCCTCTAACTTCCCTAGCTTCTCTCTAATGGTAAAGAGGTCAGTGAGGGCTTGACAGGGGTGGTAGGCATCCGAGAGGGCATTTATGATGGGGACTGTGGAATTTCTGGCCATCTCCTCCACTATCCCCTGAGCAAAGGTCCTTAGGGCTACGGCATGGACATACCTTGAGAGGGTGTGGGCCACGTCCTTCACTGCCTCCCTGTGGCCGAGGTCCATATCGTGTCTGCTGAGGTAAATACTATTCCCCCCCAACTGACTCATGGCCACCTCAAAGGAGACCCTGGTCCTCAGGGAGCTCTTCTCAAATATCAGGGCCAGGGTCTTACCCTCCAGAAAGTTCTCCCTTTTACCTTTAGCCAGGGCCTTTTTTAGCCCCTCGGCCATAGAGAACACATACTCTATCTCCTGGAAAGAGAGGTCTGCCGTACACGTGAGATGGCGCAGGCTCATATTATTTTCGCAAGGTGGCGCCGCCGTCTAGCTCGCCAAGCACTTCCTCCAGTATAGCAATACCCTTGTCCAGGTGCGATTGACTTACGCCCAGAGGGGGCATGAACCTTATAACCTTCTCATGGGTACAATTGAGGATAAGCCTCCTATCTAGACACATCCTCACAAGCTGGGAACCCTCCTTTTGGAGCTCTATCCCTATCATCAATCCCACCCCCCTCACCTCTTTTATTTGTTGTGGAAATCGCTCCTGTAAAGAGCGGAGTCTTTCCAGGGAATAGTTACCCATCCTGACAGCATTTTCCAGGAGGCCTTCCTTGTCAATAGTCTCAAAAACGGCGATAGAGGCGGCGCAGGCAAGGGGATTGCCACCAAATGTGGAGGCGTGAGTCCCCGGGACAAGACATTTGGCCACCTCTGGCCTGGCCACCATGGCCCCTATGGCCGTCCCTCCTCCCAGGGATTTGGCCAGGGTCATTATGTCAGGGCTGATGTCATAGTGCTGGTAAGCGAAATACTTGCCCGTCCTACCCATGCCGCACTGTACCTCGTCCAGAATCAGCAATAACTTGCGTTCGTCACAGAGTCTCCTCAGTCCCTGTAGATACTCTCTGGTGACTATGTTTATCCCACCCTCTCCCTGGATAGGCTCTATCATTATGGCGCAGGTCTCCTTGTCTACTGCCTGCCTGGCGGCGTCCAGGTCGTTAAAGGGCACATAAGTAAAACCCTCCAGGAGCGGGGCGAACCCTTTCTGATACTTGGGCTGAGCGGTGGCGGTGATAGTAGCTATGGTACGCCCATGAAAAGAGTTGTGCATGGTTATAATCTTATACCTATCCTGGGAAGAATGGTACAACCTAGCCAACTTTATTGCCGCCTCGTTTGCCTCGGCCCCACTGTTACAAAAGAAACATTGCCCACCAAAGGACTTCTCGGAGATGAGCTGGGCCAGCCTGCCCTGGGGCAGGCTATAATAAACGTTAGGCACGTGCTGGAGGGTCCGAGCCTGTTTTTTCAGGGCCTTGACCACCCTGGGATGGCAGTGTCCGAGGCCACTTACAGCCCATCCGGAAAAGAGATCCAAATATTTTCTCCCCTCGCTATCCCACAGGTGAACCCCCTTCCCCTTAGTCATAACTATCGGGTTCCTGTTGTAGTTGGGCACTACATATCTAGTAAAGAGTTCAAAGGTCTCTCTAGTAATATCCTTCATTTTGCCTTATGCATTGGTATCTTGCACCCTGCACAAACCCCGTACCTTATTGATGCGGGACAAGGTCTCAATAAACAGATTGACGAAAATAAAAATTTTATTATTACATAATTACTTCTAAATAATCAATGCCCTGATTATGATTTTTTTGAGACCACCCTTCAGGCATGGACGGTCTTTATGATGGGACATGCGGAGACGACCCAAACTAACCTAAATCGTAACCACACCTCCAGATAGTCATGAGGCCTTGAAAATTATATTGATATGGTGGTATAAAACCTATATTATAAGACCCCCGTGGGGGTATAGCTCAGTTGGTAGAGCAACGGCCTTTTAAGCCGTAGGTCGCAGGTTCGAGCCCTGCTGCCCTCACCAATAACAAGGGATTAGGGTTCAGGGGTTAGGGTGTGAACAGGTTTTTAAATCCTTTTCCATGGTCCCTAGTCCCTGACTCCTAATCCCTAATGTGGCCCCTTCGTCTAGTCCGGCCTAGGACATCAGATTTTCGATCTGAGAACTGGGGTTCAAATCCCCAAGGGGTCACTTCCCACAAAATCCCCCATAGAACTCTTCTGCATTCATGCTGAAATAAGAAAAATTAAAAAATATATCTGCTCTAAAGACGGGTAATCCGCCTAAGGCGGAGCGGACTTACAACCCCCTCCAAAAAAACAAGGGTTCTCCGCCTTAGACGGATTAAGGGGTTAAGTTGTAGGGGCAGGGTTTACCCCTGCCCGACCTTACTTACAAAGGGAATCTTTGTAGGGTGTGAGTTTATCTTGCACCTCATACGTGCCAGGCAAGCTGGTACGTTACATTAAAACGTACTCCGCCTCAGGCGGATAGGGGCGTATTGTTCGCCACGGCGAATCCGCCTTAGGCATGACAATACGCCCCTGCGCCCTGTCCAAGCTTGCCCTTCTCCGCCTGAGGCGGATTGCCCTGGAAACGGGTCTGCCTCAGGCATGATATGTCCCTACATCCTTTTTCCCTAACCCCTAGCCCCTGAGCCCTGGTGGCTTTGGGGGGTGGTAAGGGGGCGGAAGCCCCCTTGCATTTTAGTGAAATAAAAATTAAAGCCAAAAATGTTATCCATGTCTGTATACTCACACTCCACAAAAAACTTTAAAAAAGGCTTGACAAGATGGGCAGTGATGAATATACTGAGACTCAATTGCAGTAATTGTGGCCTCATTCATCTTACATCTATGACCTTTTAAGAGACAAGAAGCGGTTAAATTTTGGATAGTTGCAGAGACAGAGTCTCAATTACAAGAAGGAGAGAAGACATGAAAAGACCTTTGGTGCTGTTGCTCCCGTTTGCCCTGACACTCCTCTTTTTTGGTGGGGCTTCTTTGTACGCCCAGGAGGATGTTAAGACCAGGATTGAGGCCATGGAGAGGGAACTCCAGACCCTCAAGGCCTCTCTGACCAAACAGGAGGAGAGGGTAAACAAAGACCAGGCCGTTATTACAGAGCTAAAGGAAAAGAACGAGCTACAGGCCAAGAAGATGGAGGACATAAGCAAGGCCCACGAACAGATGGAGAAAAAATTTACCCTGGATGAGTTTTATGGCCCAAAGAAGTCAGAAGAGTTTGCTAAGAAGGGGCTATCTCCCCAATTTGGAGGTATCTATACCAAACCCTTCCTCCGCAGGTTTGGCAGGAATACCTATCTGGGCGGCTATACGGATGCAAGTTACCGATCTGTGCATGGGTCAAACGACAGGTTTGAGACCATCCGCTTCGTGCCCTTCATCTACGCCGATGTCTCAGACAGGGTTAAAGTGGCTAGCGAGCTGGAGGTAGAGCATGGTGGAATTACTGGGTCGGCGGATATTACTAGCGCCGCAACAGGTCAAAACGTAAGGCTGGGGGGAGACGTGAAGCTGGAGTTTGCTACGATAGATTTTCTCCTCAGGGACGAGGTCAATTTCAGGGCAGGTTATGTCCTCTTGCCCTTGGGGAAGTTCAACCTTGTCCACGATGCCCCCATACAAGACCTTGTTGACCGCCCGCTGGTTGACAGCTTTGTCATCCCTGCTGCCTTTACTGAAGCAGGCATGGGGTTTTTCGGGACTTTCTATCCTACGGAGATGTCCAAACTTGATTACGAGGTCTATGTTACCCAGGGCATAAAGGGGATGGATAGGATTGCAAGTACAGATAGGGTCTTCTTTGACTCCGTCAACGGGATAAGGAGTGGAAGGGGGAGGTCCTTCTTCAGGATGGACGAGGACATTAACGAAAACAAGGCCATCGTGGGCAGGATAGCCTTCAGCCCCTTCCTCGGCCTTGAAGTCGGGGGCTCTGCCTATCATGGGAAATGGGATGCCGTTGGGGCAGGGAGGAGGAGTAGTAGGAATATTACTATCAGTGCCCTGGACTTTGCCTGGCAGAAAGGACCATTTGAACTTGTAGGGGAAGGGGCTTATGCGGATATAGAGAAAAAGGGCATAGACAGGCTTATGAGCCTAACCACCTCAAGGACCAAGGTCCCCAAGCGGCTCTCTGGTTATTACGTAGAGCCAAGGTATCACTTTATGCCTGGGTTCTTGCACGACTTTGCACCAAAAATCTTTACTGACCATTCCACCTTTACCCTTGCCACCAGGTGGGAGCAGATGGACCTGGACAGGGGAAACAGGCAGGACCGCCTGACCCTCGGCCTTAACTTCAGATACACTGAAGACACGGTCATTAAACTGGATTACCAGTTTAACAGAGAACACTTCCAGAATGGCTTCTCAGCCACTGGACGGGATGACGCAATAAACAACAATGCCTTAATCTTTGGATTAGCTACGTACTTCTAATGTATTGCAAAATGAAGGAATGGCTTTGTAGTGGCAGAGTCTACCCTGACCGGTCACTTGCGGTAGGCCGGGCAAGCTCGGCCACTACCACTTTCCCTACCGGCCGTGTGTATCCGCCTCAGGTAGAGGAAATCCGTCCGTCTAAGGCTGGACGGAAAGACACGGGACATTGTTACCCTTCTAACCTCGTGTGCAATTCCTCTCACCCAGGATACGCACGGCTATTTCCCCCTGGAACGGGTGTTTGCCGTCCTTTAATCCGCCTAAGGTGGACTTCCAGCCTGTCCTGTAGTCCGCCTGAGGCGGATTATGGATACCCCTTAATTTCAAAAGGCTTTTTAGGACAGGAGGAAGATGGATGGGAAAGGGTCTTTTTGAGTTGCGTGGCTTGCTTAAGTTTCCTGGTTTTGGTCTTTTCACTCGCTTCAACAACCCAGGGACTAGAGAAAGGGAGTCAAGAGACAAAGGTCAAGGCGAAAAAGGACAAAAGGGCTGCAAAGGAGGAACGGTCGCCCTCGGCAGAGATGAAACCAGTTTCTCAAAGAGGTAATCAGCCTAACACCCCTACCCCTCTTTGAGGACGGGAGGTACTTCAGGATTGGACGGCCTCCGTCCTGGAGACCTCTAGCGGGACCCAGCCTGGTATCGTATCCCCAACCACACCGGGCTGGTCACCCCTCAATTTCTGAGACAGTGAAATCATAAATAGACTCTGACAAGACTGCCGAAAATCTTAATAAACCTTTTGCAAAAGGAGTAAGAGATGGAAACCAAGTTAGTAATAGAAAAACTTAACGGACTCTTAGAGGAAGAACTGGCATCCATAGTAAGGTATCTTCACCACTCTTTCCTTGTTTTTGGACCTATGAGGATCCCCGTTATGGAGCTCTTCAGAAAAAGGGCTAAGGATGCAACAACACATGCGGTGCTAGTCGGGGAAAAGATTACCGCCCTGGGAGGACATCCCACTGTAAAGATATCGGAGGTCTTAGAACCAGGGAAACAGACCATAGAAGAGATGCTGAAGGAAGACCTTGAGGCGGAAAAGGACATGATCATCAGGTACAAAAAGTTCCTTCCGCTCGTAGAGGAGGATGTGGCCCTTCATTTCTTGCTCTGCCAAATAGTAGAGGAAGAACAGCTACACATTGAAGACCTAGAAAAATTGCTAAGAAAGGAGTGAAACATACGGGCCTTCACAAAAACCATTTGTAGAAAGGGCCTGATTTCATTAAAATTGATAAATGTCTTATACGCTCTCATGTATCATTTTTATCTTAGCAGGCTGTGCGAGTATGGAAGGGTTGAAGGTTGCCCAGCCCCAATACTCCAGGGCCTACACGGCCGGCCAGGAGGAGGCCTGGGAGGGCATCACGAAGACGCTGGAAGGGCTGGACATAGACACAAAGGAGATAAACAAGGCAACCGGTGAGATAGAGACCAGGTGGTTCTATCGGGAGGGCGAGAGGTTTATGGGTCTTGTGCACGGAGGCCACTGGAAGGAGCGTTATAAGATGAGACTGACCCTTGTATCAAGGGGAGATACTACTGTGGTCACTATCCGCTCCCTCGTAGAGGAGAAGAGGCCAGGTGGGAGCCAGGCCTACAGGTGGACACGAAGGGCCTCCACCGGGGAGGTAGAAGGGTTGTTATTCCAGGAGTTAGATAAAGTCTTGAGGAGTAAGGAGAAGAAATGAGGATGGTTGTGCCGTCTGGCCCCGTACCTTATTGGTACGGGGTTG
>JASEHG010000037.1 GCA_030018855.1 Candidatus Brocadiaceae bacterium | reverse complement strand
GTTAAAGGAAAAGGAATTGGAAATTGCAAATTTTAAATTTAAAATTTCTAATTTACAATTTAATGTGTTTCTACTCCCTACTCCCTAGCCCCTAGCTCTTCCTGCCCCCACACCACAACGCAATTCCTCTCCTGCTTGGCCTTGTAGAGGGCAGAATCGACGGTCTTTATAAAGTCCTTATAGTTGGACGCCTGATTGTCCAGGACACCGGCCCCATGCTCTAACTCATATCTCTCAACATAGGGATTAAAAAATCAGAAAAAAAGATCACTAACCCCTGACCCCTAATCCCTACCCCCTGAATTTAGGACTGGCACCCCCAGCAGGGCTCAAACCTGCGACCTCTGGCTCCGGAGGCCAGCGCTCTGTTCAACTGAGCTATGGGGGCACCGGTTACAGAATTCGGAATCCTGTGTTCTTCCCTTTTATAAGACCACGCCTCGCCTAAGTCAAGCCCTTAACCCGGTCATGAAAATAGTGGCCAAGAAGGTCTGCTGTGTGTATACTGTGCTGACCGCGGTCTTTATTTCGTCTCAAAGACTTATAAGCTGAGGTCAATCGCTATGAAACCCTGGCTGGTCTTTAGTATGTTGACGCTCGTCTTATGGAGTGTATGGTCTCCCCTGATTAGCCTCTCCACTCAGGTATTGAAGAACCCCTTCAGGGTGATGGTATTTGAGTCTATAGGTTTTCTGGCGGCCCTGGTGCCCCTCCTCTTCTTTGTACGTCTGGGGACCGAGTACCCCTCTCAAAAGGCTGACGCCATGGCCTTCGGGGCAGGGTTCTTTGCGGCCGTGGGTACACTGACAATAATCTATGCCTTCAAGACTGGAGGGCGGCCCGAGATTGTTGCCCCACTGGTCTCCCTCAGTCCTGCCCTTACCGTCTTCTGGATGTGGTGGTTCTTCGGCGCCCAGCTGACCTACGTACAACTCCTAGGGATAACCCTGGCCATTATAGCCGGCCTGCTCCTGGCCAGATGATAACATACGACCACTACTTAGGCGGACTTATCGGCCTTAACGTGCCCTGGCTCCTACCTTGGTCGGTTTCTTTACTGCCTTGGGAATAGGCTGGGGATTGCAAAGGGCGGTGCGGGCAGTTGCCACCCTGCCACAGTTACCACAGGCATACCTTACCTTTAGCACCATGGGTACGCACACGTGGCGTGGATTATCCGCCAGTCTCCCGCAGTGTTTACAGACTGTGAGCTTTTCAAGTTTCACGGGATTACAGAGGTGCCCCTTCCCAGTGGTAGTAATGCCACAGGTACCGCAAATATAACTGCCAGATGCCTTAGCCATTTTGGCCTCCTTTTCTGAAGATAGACACGGACATACCTCATATTTTCTCTTATTTGTCTACAATATCAAGGTATATATGGAGTCCAGCGAGCGTACGCAGTAGTCAGTCCGCCTTAGGTGGAGTAGGGGCGGGGCCTGCCCCCGCCCTGGTAGCTGTCAGTTACTTAATACATTGACTTTTGGCATCCTTTAGTTTAACTTTTTTATAAATAAGACCTCAGAAAAAGGCTTATGCACTTCTCGGTTTCCCCCTCCCTTGATGGGAGGGGGAAGGGGGAGGGTGAGTGAGTAGGGGCATCTGCCTGAGGCGGACAACGTGCCCCTACATTAAAGGCCAGAGTTTCTCAGGAGTCTCATAAATAAGAGATGGATCTAACCAGACGCCACTTCCTGAAGCTCGGTACTACCGGGGCCTTCTCGGCGGGAGTGGGCCTGCCACTCTCCAGCCTGGGATTTGACCTCAGGCCAGCTATGGCCGAGGCTAAAGGGCTCAAGATTTCCCGCACCTCCGAGACCCGAAGCACCTGCCCCTACTGCTCAGTTAGCTGTGGGGTAATCATCCATACCCTGGGGGATAGGGCCGCCAACGTCTCCCCCACCGTGGTACACGTTGAGGGAGACCCTGACCACCCCATAAACCGGGGAACACTCTGCCCCAAAGGGGCATCACTAAGACACTACGTCATCAACGACCGCCGTCTCACCAAACCCCTCTACCGCCCCCCAGGGGCCGCCCACTGGCATGAGGTGGACTGGGACTTCGTCCTCACAGAGATTGCCCGCCATGTAAAAGACACCAGGGACAGGACGTTCCAGTCCCGGGATGAAAAAGACAGGATAGTTAACCGCACCCTGGGCATGGCCGCTATCGGGGGCTGTACTGATACCAGTGAGATGAACTTCCTCCTGGTAAAGACCATGCGGGCCCTGGGGGTGGTATATCTGGACCAGCAGAGCCGCCTCTGACACGCCCCCACGGTCGCCAGTCTGGCGCCCACCTTCGGCCGAGGGGCCATGACCAACGGATGGATTGACATTGGCAACTCTGACGTCATCCTCGCCATGGGCGGTAACCCCGCAGAGAACCACCCCTGCGGTTTCAAGTGGGTCATGGAGGCCAGGAAAAATCGGGGGGCCAGGTTGGTGTGCGTAGACCCGAGGTTCAACAGGACGGCAGCCGTCTCCGACTGCTTCGTACAAATCAGGGCCGGCACCGACATAGCCTTTCTGGGTGGGCTAATAAATCATACCCTCTCCCACGGACTTCACCATGAGGAGTACGTCAGGCTGTTCACCAACGGCCCTTTCCTGGTAAAGGAGGGGTTCTCCTTCAAGGACGGTCTCTTCTCAGGTTATGACCCCATCACAAATACCTATGACAAGACCTCCTGGCAGTATGAACAGGACTCAAAGGGATATGTCAAACAAGACCCTACCATGCAAGACCCCAGGTGCGCCTTCCAACTCCTGAAAAGACACTATGAGAGATATACCCCTGAGGTGGTCTCCCAGATTACTGGTGCACCCGTAAAAGAGTTTCTCAAGACGGCAGAGATTGTATGTTCCACCGGCACCCCTGATAAGGCTGGGACAATAATGTACGCCCTGGGCTGGACTCACCACAGCTTCGCAGTCCAGATTATACGTGCCGCCGCAATACTACAGCTACTCCTGGGAAACATTGGCAGGCCGGGCGGCGGCCTTAACGCCCTGCGGGGGCACTCCAACATCCAGGGCGGTACGGACCATGGCATGGCCTATGATAAACTCCCAGGGTATCTCAAGACCCCTCCCGTGTCGCACCAGGACCTCAAAGACCATCTAAGAGAGAATACCCCAAGGGCCCTCACACCCACCTCCCTGAATTACTGGGAGAATTATCCGAAGTTCTTTGTCAGTTTCCTTAAGTGTATGTTCGGAAGTCATGCCAATAAAGAAAACGATTTCTGCTACCACTACCTGCCCAAGATAGAGCGGGACTACAGCTGGGTAAACCTCTTTGATGACATGTATCAAGGCAGGCTGGAAGGAATGCTGTGTTTTGGCATGAACCCGGTGGCCAACGGTCCCCATTCCAATAAGATGATAGCCGCCCTCTCCAGGCTCAGATGGCTGGTCGTGGCAGAGTGCTTTGAGACGGAGACGGCCCAATTCTGGAAGGCCCCAGGGATAGACCCCTCCACCGTCAACACCGAGGTCTTCCTCCTGCCTGCAGCCAACTTCGCCGAAAAGGATGGCAGTTTCACCAACTCCGCCCGATGGGCCCAGTGGAAGTGGAAGGCCCTTGACCCCCCTGGTGAGGCCAGAGCTGACCAGGAAATCCTCGCCAGTATCTTCCAGAGGGTGTGCAAATTATACCAGCAAGGCGGCGGCACCCTTCCTGAACCCATACTCCATCTCAACTGGCCCTATTCTAACCCTACTAATCCGTCCCTGGAGGAGATAGCTAGAGAAATCAATGGGCGTGCAGTGGCAGACCTTAAGGATGAGAAGGGGGAGGTCGTATTAAAGAAAGGTCAACAGCTCTCCTCCTTCGCCCAGCTCAGGGATGATGGCTCTACGGCCTGCGGGAACTGGATATACTGCGGCAGTTTCACGGAGGAGGGGAACATGATGATGAGGCGTGGATTAAGGGACCCGAGTGGACTTGGGATGTTCCCAGGGTGGACGTGGAGTTGGCCTGCCAACCGGCGCATTATGTACAATCGGGCCTCCTGTGATGCACAGGGGAGGCCGTGGGACCCTACCAGGGTAGCCATACAGTGGGACGGCGAAAAGTGGGTGGGCGATACGCCAGACTACAGGCCCGAAAGCCCCCCGGAGGCCGGCCTGGGCGCCTTCCTTATGTTACCCGAAGGTGTAGGGAAACTCTTCGCCCCTGATTTTGCCGAAGGCCCATTCCCTGAGCATTACGAGCCTGTGGAATCACCCGTGAAGAATATACTCCACCCAATGGTCAGCCCCAATCCCCTGGCCAAGACCTTCAAGTCAGATATGGACAGGTATGGCTCGCCTGAGGAATACCCCGTAGTCTGCACCACGTACAGGTTGACAGAACATTTCCATTACTGGACCAAACACATCACGGTCAACTCGGAACTCCAGCCCGAATTCTTTGTGGAGATACCAGAGGGACTGGCCGAAGAGCTGGGCATAAAGAACCAACAGATGGTGAGGGTCACCTCCGCACGGGGGAGTGTACAGGGCAAGGCCCTTGTAACCAAGAGAATAAAACCAATGGAAATAAATGGAAGACGGGTCTGGCAGATAGGCATCCCCATCCACTGGGGCTTTGCCGGGAGGGTCACCGGCCCCCTTGCCAACCTCCTCACCCCCACTGCTCTTGACCCCAACTGCTCCACGCCTGAGTATAAGGGGTTTTTGGTGAGGGTGGAGAGGGTTTAGACCTGCTTCTGTGGCTAAGAACAGTCTACTGTAAAAAAGGGAGGAAAATCCTATAATATTACCCAACAGGAGACCTCTGCGAAAGTGACGACAACACCACGTGTCATTCTGAGCGAAGCGAAGAATCTCCCGTTTCAACTGAGATTCTTCGGTCGCTTCGCTCCCTCAGAATGACATTTTGGGCGTTTTTCAGAGGTCTCAAGAAATCTCTAAATGGTCTGCTTTTGTCCCTTACCCTGCTTTCAGCGATAGCTATGTCTATAAGGTCTTCACGAAGTCTTTTGTCTTTTAATATCGTTGACAGAAAGATATCCTGCTCTTTTCGTGTCAAGGTTCTAAACGCCGTTAAAAAGACCTCTGCCGTTGCCCCTTTTGTTTTCATAAGTCGTCTCCCTTTATTTGAATAGTTCAATTCTACCTTCTCCCCTCCACAATCTCAATCTCCTCAGGCGTGAGGCCGTAGAGGCAATGTCTTAAAATTCCTGTAAAAATGGAAATGGTGTAAGATACCTCTAAAATCACGCCTCCAAATCAGGGGTCAGGGAGTAGGGTGTAGGGGATAGCAGGATAAAATCTTGCTACTCCTTACCTCCAAATCAGGGTTGCCACAGGTACATAAAGTCTGTGTCCTGCCCTTCCATCTGGAGCGGGCCTGCCATCCTGAGTCCAAAGGGAAATGGCAGGGGTGTGTTAGAGTACATCCCTATCGGGAGTCCGCCTGAGGTGGATGCCGCCTCTGTACCTTCTCCTGAAGAATAGATGTTATCCCTGTAACCAGTGGGCCTCGTGTACATTACAACCCGGGCCTCCTTTATGCCTGCCAGGGTCTTGGCCAATTCAATGGCCTCGTCCAGATAGCCCACCTGGTCCACCAGCTTTAGGTCCAGGGACTCCTGGGCATTGAAGACCCGTCCATCGGCCAGTTCTTTCCTGTCCTTCAGGTCCGCCCCTGGCCTGACCTCTTCCACTACTGCAATAAAACGTTCATGCAGGTAATTTATCACCCCCTGGATAATCTGCCTCTCTTCTTCAGTCATGGGGCGCAGGGGCAGGATGGCGTCCTTCTTATCCCCCGATTTTACCGTCTCGTTTGCTATCCCCACCTTCTCCATAAGGCCCTGTACGTTTACCTTGATGAGGATTACGCCGATACTGCCTGTTACAGACGTGGGCAGGGCCACTATCTTATCTGCCGAGGTGGCCACATAGTAGGCCCCGGAGGTGCCAAGACCGGTGAAACAGGCCACTACCTTCACAGGTTTTTCTTCCTTGAACTTCTTTATCTCATGGCGGATGATGTCACTGGCCGCTACAGTCCCCCCTGGGCTGTTTATCCTCAGGACTACGGCCTTTATATGGTCATCCTTACGGGCCTTCTCCAGTTCCTCCTTCACCCTGGCTACCATGCTTGGCCTGCCTCCCAGTCCTAATGGGCTAGACTTCTCCTTGCTGGAGATAATCCCTGAGATGTCTATCATTAAGACTTTATCCGCACCCTCTCCTGCCACCACCTTCTCCTTAAGGGGCTTGGTAGGGCCACCTACGGGTACAGATACGAGGGCACATCCTGCTAGCAGAAGAACAGCAGACAGTAGACAGTAGACAGCATACAGGGATAAAGGTTTTTCCTGTCTACTGTCTACCATTTGCTGTCTACTGTTTGTCATGGCTCTCAGGTTATTTTAGTAGTCTTTCTGGGAAAATCAACCGTATAACACTGAACTTAGTATAAGAGTTAGTACAATCCACCTCAGGTGGAGAAGTAGTCTTCATTTTTTGTCTTTAACGGTGGAATATAAGGGGTCCCCCCTTACATTTTGTAGCCCATGTTTAGAGATAATGAGACCTCTGCAAATCCGCCTGAGGCGGACTGTGCCTTTAGTTTCCCCCTCCCCTGGTGGGAGGGGGGAGGGGGAGTAAACTCCGCCACTACAATAGTAATCCAGATGGGACGTACCCACCATTGACTCCCTTCACCCCCACCCTTCCCTCCCCCATCAAGGGGGAGGGAATTTCGGTTGCTACTTTTTCAGAGGTCTCATAATACAACCCAACGGTCTTTTCTCTTGCTAACAGGCAAATCCTTCTGCTAGAATTGTCATGCCCCATGATAACCATTCAGGATTTTCAGAAGGTAGAATTGTTGGTAGCGGTGGTGAAGTCTGTGGAGGACCACCCTAAGGCGGACAGGCTCTTCGTCCTAAAGGTTGACACAGGAGGGGGTGGGGAGAAGCAACTTGTGGCTGGGCTTAGAGGTCACTACACCCCGCATGAACTCCTGGGTAAAAAGGTTGTCATCGTGAATAACCTTGCCCCTGCCACCCTGCGGGGGATAGAGAGTCAGGGGATGCTCCTTGCGGCCCAGGACGGGGAGAGGATAGTAGTCCTTACTACGGAGAAAGATATAAGCCCTGGAGCTACCATCAGATAAGCGGCTTTGGGTGCAACAGGCAAACCCACCTTTGGCGGGAGGTGACCTATCCCCCCAAATCAGGGGTCAGGGAGTAGGGACTAGAAATTGCGGAATGCGGATTTCGGATTTGGAATTTATATCCGCCTCAGGCGAACCAAATTCGCAATTTCTCTAACCCCTACCTCCTGATTTCTCAGGGGGAGGAAAGTAGGGGCGTATTGCAATACGCCCTTACAAAATTAACAGGGGTATGGCAGGGGCGACCCGCCTCAGGCGGGTGGGTCGCCCTTATTATAATGTGCAAAGGTCTCAAATGGATAAGAACAAGACCACAGGAGTAACACCGCAGGCAGTAGAGGGTAAAGTTCCTGCCCCCGTTTACCCCTTAAAGTTTAATGGTATCTTCAAGGAGGCACCATGGGGGGGAGACCGCCTGCGGAAGATATTTGACAAAGATACACCCCATGGGATGAAAGTCGGAGAGTCCTGGGAGATAGTAGACAGAGGGCATGATAACAGTCTGGTCACTAACGGTCCTTGCCGTGGGACGACTCTCCATGAGTTGATGGAACAGCGGCCTGCTGAATTGCTTGGTATCGGCGTAGACGAGGCGGTAGAGCCGCCCCCGACCAGGTTCCCTTTGTTGGTGAAGTTTCTTGACGTTACTGACAGGCTCTCCCTCCAGGTACACCCCGATGATGCCTATACAAGGGAGGCTGGGGAGGAGGGTGGTGGGAAGACGGAGGCCTGGCATGTCATTCGGGCTGAATCGGGTTCATGGATAGTGTATGGACTCAGTCCAGGTGTCTCCCTGGAATCCTTTGAGAAACGTCTCAGGCGGGGAGACCAACGAGGGATAGAATCTTGTCTAAACTTCCTTTGCGTAAGACCAGGGGATACTATCTTCATCCCCCCTGGTACCCTACATGCCGCAGGAGGCGGTCTCTTATTACTTGAGGTCCAGCAGAACTCGGACCTTACCTACAGGGTCTATGACTGGGGCAGTAACCGCCCATTGCACCTGGAGAAGGCCCTGGAGGTAATGAAGACAGTCAGTGACAGGCCAACAGTCAGCCGTCCGTCTCCAGAGGCCTGCAGGGAGAGGCCCTCAGCCCTATCTACGGCTGAATCAGATGAGGACGTCATTGAGTTGCTACTGGAGTGCAAAGAGTTTATTATGGAGTGCCTCTGCCTGGAAGGGGCGTACGAGGTGGTGGGGTCCGGTTGCCACATCCTCACTTTTATAAAAGGCAGTGGCGATATATATTATGGAAAGGGGGAGAGGCTCGAGGCCCATGCCGGCGACAACATACTTATCCCGGCTATTCTGAAAGGTTATTGTATTCAACCAAAGGATGGATGTAAGATAGTGAGGACGTCACTGACGAGCAAGTGGCTATGATACGGCTTCAAAAATTATTAGCCGAGACAGGATTAGGCTCCCGCAGGGAGTGTGAGGGACTCATTGCCGATGGCTATGTCACGGTGGATGGCAACGTAGTTACCGAGATGGGGTGCCAGGTGGACCCACAACGTCAAAGGATATGCTGTAAAGGCGTCCCAGTAAGAGTGGAGCCGAAGGTCTATTACCTCCTCAACAAGCCCAAGGATTACGTATGCACCAGCCGTGACGAGCTAGGCCGCCCCAGGGCCATTGACCTCTTACGGGGTGTGGCCCAGAGGGTTTATTGTGTGGGCAGGCTGGATGCCGACAGCGAGGGCCTTATCATCTTGACCAATGATGGCGAGTTGACCAACTTCCTTACCCATCCCCGTTACGGCGTAGCGAAGACTTACCTGGTAGAGGTAAACGCCAGGTTGGAATCCAGAGACCTGGAGGGCCTCAGCAAGGGGGTATGGCTCTCAGGAGGCAAGACGTCCCCGGCTAAAGTAAGGGTACTACGCAGGGGTTCCAGCAATACCTGGATGGAGATAACCTTGAAAGAAGGGCGTAACAGGGAGGTGCGCCGTATCCTTGCCCGGCTGGGTTACAAGGTGAGGAAATTGGTGAGAATCCGCATCGGTTGGCTGGAGGACTCAAGGTTAAAGACGGGCAGGTTCCGCCGCCTTACGCCGGGAGAAGTGGCCAGATTCTATTCAATGATGAATGACAAGTCCGAGAAGCCCCAGAAACGGCAGTATATAAATCAGGGGTCAGGGAGTAGGGTGTAGGGAGTAGCAAGATTTTATCCTGCTATCCCCTACTCCCTACCCCCTAATCCCTAGTTAAAGGAGGAGTATGACACAGTTACTCAAGGCAAGACAGGGCATCATCACCCAGGAGATGCGTCAGGTGGCCAAGGAGGAGGGTTGTGACGTGGAGACCCTCAGACAGCGCCTGGCGGAAGGCAAGGTGGCCTTGCCCTGTAACCACCGTAGAAGGGCCAAGAAGGTATGCGGGATTGGCCTGGGGTTAAAGACCAAGGTCAATGCCAATATAGGCACCTCTGTGGACTATCCCTCTGAGGGAGAGGAACTGAAGAAGCTCAAGGCGGCGGAGGGGGCCGGGGCCGATGCCGTTATGGACCTCAGTACAGGAGGTAACCTCAGAGAGGTACGGCACAGGATTATGGAAGAGGCCGGTATTACCGTGGGCAGTGTGCCTATTTATGAGGCCGCTGTAAAGGCCAACCAGCGGGGACGCTCCCTGAAGGCAATGACTGCAAGGGATATGCTGGATGCAGTAAGACAACACTGCCAGGACGGGGTGGACTTTATTACCGTCCATTGTGGGGCCACCTACGGTGTACTAAAACTCCTTAAGGAGTCTCCCAGGGTGTGTGGGGTGGTAAGCAGGGGAGGGGTGTTTCTGGTGGAATGGATGAGTGCCCACAAGAAGGAGAACCCCCTTTACGAACAGTTTGACGAGGTACTGTCCATAGCCAGAGAATATGACGTTACGCTCAGCCTGGGGGATGCCATGAGGCCAGGGGCCCTGGCTGATGCCTTTGACAGGGTACAGGTGTACGAACTAAACGTCCTGGCGGAACTATGCCAGAGGGCGTGGGAAAAGGGGGTGCAGGTCATCGTAGAGGGACCAGGCCATGTACCCATGCACCAGATAGCCGCCCAGGTAAAACTCCAGAAAGAACTCTGCAAGGGGGCGCCCTTTTATGTATTAGGGCCGCTCGTTACGGACGTGGCCCCCGGGTATGACCACATCACCTCCGCCATAGGAGGGGCAATTGCCGCCAGCGCCGGGGCAGACTTCCTCTGCTACGTTACTCCCACGGAACACCTGGCCCTCCCTACGGTACAGGACGTGTGGGATGGGGTAATGGCCGCCAGGATTGCGGCCCACGCCGCCGATATCTCCAAGGGCATCCCTTCGGCCTGGCAGTGGGACAAAGAGATGTCCATGAAGCGGAGGAAGAGGGACTGGGAGGGACAGTTTGCCACCTGCATTGACGAAAACAGGGCCAGGAGCGTCAGGGCCTCAAGGCCCTCCACCGACAACGTATGCTCCATGTGCGGGGAGTACTGCGCCTTCAAGGTAGTGGATACGGAGGGTGGCGATGGAAAAAATCCAGATATTAAGGCCCCCAATCAGGGGGCAGGGAGGAGGGTGTAGGGGGTAGGGTGTAGGGAGTAGCAAACTAGGGGTTAGGGAGTAGGGTGTAGGGGGTAGCAGGATAAAATCTTACTACTCCCTACTCCCTACCCCCTACTCCCTAATTTTTGGCTTCTATGAGGCAGTAGGGCAACCCCTGACAAGATGCGCACTAAACCTGTCCTTATCCTCAAACATATTGATATTGAAGGCCCAGGCACCCTGGAAGACTTCCTGGCAAAACACCACCTCCGCTACCAGATTTCCAGCCTCTACAAGACCAGCACCTTCCCGGAGGACCCAGGGGACTATTCGGCAGTAATCTCTCTTGGTGGTCCCATGAACGTCTACGAGGAGGAACGGTATCCATTCCTGAGGTGGGAAAACGACTTCCTCCAGAAGACCCTGGCGGGCGACGTCCCCCTGCTGGGCATCTGCCTCGGCGCCCAGCTTGTTGCCAAGGCGGCAGGTGCCAGGGTAAGCAAGAACCCCGTCAAGGAGATAGGGTGGTTTGACGTCTCCCTCACCGAAGAGGGTATGCAAGACCCCCTCTTCAAGGGTCTGGGTAACAAGCTTCGTGTCTTCCAGTGGCACGGTGACACCTTTGAGATACCGAAAGAAGGCAGACACCTCGCCAGTTCCCCCCTGTGCCACAATCAGGCCTTCAGGGTAGTCCAGAGGGCTTACGGGCTACAATTTCATCTGGAGGTAGACCCTGGGATTATAAACCAATGGACCGAGGCCTATGAAGAGGAGTTAGCCAATCTCAACGCCCCCATAGACCCTGAAAAGCTGTTGTGGGAGGCCCGCACCCACCACAAGCTCTACCACACCCAGGCCGTAACCTTTTATAAGAACTTCTTCAGACTGGCCCAGGTGGTTTCGTGAGGGTATGCCCACGGACAAAAGTTGTAGGATGAGTAACAATGCACGAACGGGCGTTTTGGAGGCAAGAGTATTGAGACCTCTACGAAAGTTGCCACAGCGCTACATGTCATTCTGAGCGAAGCGAAGAATCTAGCCCCCTCTCCGCCTTAGGCGGAGAAGGGTGTCAGTTTGAGGCAGAGGATGTCATTTTGGTTCCCCGGCGTTGTGCCAGCGGTGGTTAGGTACTTTTATGGGTACTTATCAGTCAGGGCGTGGAAGGAGTTTCTCTAGCTGGACCTTTAATTCTTCTGCCCTTCGGGCGCTTCGTTCGCAAATCAGCCTCGCCGCTTTGTGTTTTCTTAACGCTAGAGGTATGGTTGGTAAGAATATGTAACACCAAAGAGATGGAGGGGGGGAATGGAAGATTAAGGTATTCTGTCTCTATCTTCTTTATCTTGTCCAGGTTTGGCAGGCTCAGACCCCTAACAAAATGCAGTTTCACATAGTGTTTAATTGTTGTTTTTGTGATATAGGTGTTCCCACTTATATAACTGGGTCTTCCGTAAGCATCTCCTTTCTCGTGGATTTCCTGACGGTTTTGTAGATTCCAACCAAACAGCTCCATCTCCTTACTCTTATTGTTCTCATATTGAGGCGACGCCTGGACAACAATACTTTCGGTCCTTTCCATGTTTTACCCCTTTCTTTTCTTTAAAATTTAAGTTCTGGCTTGGATTGTTACCTTACTTTTGGAGAAATTTTACCCCCCCGTAAGAAGTCAATAAAAATTTGTCGTGCTCGTATAAATTTCTACCAATTTTTTGTTGAGGGTGGAGGGGGAAGAGACGGAGTTGTGCAGAGGTTTCAAATATGGGAAATGGGGTCTCTCGTGAAGTGTCCTAAGGTGCATAGCCTTTCAGCGTAATTGTTCCGCCCCTCCCACTTAAGTCTGTTACTTCTACCTCCACAGGCAAAAACTTTTTTATCACCTCCAGATTAGTCAGCAGGTGTGTGGTAACCTTGGGTGTAATGAACCTGGAGGTGCCTCTTGCCAGGGCTAGGGGGAGGACTATCTGGTCGGCCAGGTGCTCGTCAATGACGCCATCAGTCTGCATGAATTCAAAAAGGGCATCACAGGCCTCGTCGGCCACCTTCTCCGCCCTTTTGCCTATCTCCCCCAGGCCGTAATAACAACACCTGGAATTTTCAAACTCACCCATCAGTAATAACATGGTACCCTTGCCCACGGCGGGCATATCCAGTAGCTCTATCTCGGACAGGGCTAAAGCCCTGTCCCTACTACTACTACCAAATTGGGCCAACCTCTTTTCGGCCTGGGCCTTTTGCCTCTCTGCTATACTAATGGGTAGGTTGCCAACGGCAGAGATACCCCGGACGCTGACCAATCTTCCCCTATTTTCTAGTATAAAGGGTTTGATTACCCCGCCCGGCT
>JASEHG010000370.1 GCA_030018855.1 Candidatus Brocadiaceae bacterium | reverse complement strand
AGCTCGCCCCTCAATTGCCGGGCCGCATGCACAGTGGGGACAGACATTCCAATGTCTATCCAGAGGTAGAATATAATTCCCACGGAGGCGGCCAGGAGGACAAGGAGGGGGACGACTATGCAGAGCAGTTTTGAAGACAGGCTGAAGCCTAGTTTCTTTCCTTCGCTTCGCTCAGGATTGCGTTTGAGGTTGTTACCCATGTTATTCTGCTAGAATACAGAATACAGGATTCAGAATTAGACCTCTGCAAATCCGCCTGAGGCAGACTGTGCCTTTAGTTTCCTCCCCTTGGGGGAAGGCAAACAAGAAGCAGACGCAAAAGTAGGGCGGACTGCACCTATAGTTTCCCCCTCTCTTGAGGGGAGGGGGATATTCACCCCCACCCTTCCCTCCCCCCTCAAGGGGGAGGGTACTTTAGGTCAAGTTCCCCCCTCCCTTGAGGGGAGACCACCCGCAGTTCTCCCCCTTCCTAGAGGGGAGACCACCCGCAGTTTCCCCCCTCCCCTGGTGGGAGGGG
>JASEHG010000036.1 GCA_030018855.1 Candidatus Brocadiaceae bacterium | reverse complement strand
CCTCTCTTTTTTATTTTAGGGTCTTGGAATGTTTACTTGTTAAGGCAGGTGCCGGAGAACCACAAATGTCGTTAGCTAAAGTTCCGCAACAGGCTATTATTCCTCATATACTACAGCCGTACCATTTGCGCATACCATCATCATATTCAGTCCTGCAATGCATTCATAATCCATGTCGGCTCCCACTATCGCATTGGCGCCAAGCCTTGTGGCCTCGCCCTTCATTATCTCTATGGCAATATATTTAGCCCTTGTCAGTTCCTCCTCATAAGCTAGTGACCTCCCCCCAACAATGTCCGTTATAGTCGCAAACATATCTTTGAAAATGTGTGTTCCTAAAATTGCCTCTCCACTAACGAGGCCAAGATATTTAACGACCTTTCTCCCTTCAATAGTTGGTGTTGTTGTAACTATCATATATCACCCTTTCTCAATCGCTTAACTTCAGCTTCGCTGACTCAAAACATACCGTCCAGATTTTAGATTTTAACGCTTTGGACGTTTTATAAGCCATGCTTGCTTCTACCGTCATCCATATTTTTAATCCTAAGCCAAATACAAACCACGCTGAAGTTAAGATTCCCACAAAAACGTAAGGATTAGCAAAATATGCTATATAAAGAGCAAGACTTAGGCCCAATGCTATTATAGACTTTATACGCTGAGATTCGTCTCTCCAGAGAACGATTAAATTTAGAAGGCCGGGAAACGCGAACCAAGTAATAACTATCATCCCTGCCAATTTCCCTGCAGTGACATCTGCTTTCCCCTTGAATAACTTCTCGTATTCCTCCAGATATTTTATAGTGTCCCTTGCGTCCTCTTCTGAATAACCGCGTTTTATTGCGATTTCTTTCAGTGAAGAGGCCGTAAACGGCTGCTTTTTCGTGAGTCCTCGCAGGTATTTGAAGAGGTCTTCTATAACCATATTTACTTGACGATTACCTGGCAGTAGAACATGGGTGCTTATAGTTTGTATGTCTAAAAGAACATGGCCATTAAGATGCTGAGGAGGCCATTAGGGTCTTAAGTAAGTTTTAAGACACACGACCTAATTTTGATACCGCCGACCTCTGATATGCCTTGATCGCTTCTACTACCATCCATATAACCAGCCCAGTTTGGCATCCCGTTGCTATTGAACTTAATTGTCCGGAAAGTTGATAAAGATAAAGAGATTTATTAAAAAAATGAGGGAAAAATATTAAAGGCAGGGGGAAAAAAGTAAAAAAAACGATTGTAAGCGGAACGGTGCCAAAGAGGATTGTCAATGTAAGACTTCCAGCCAGGGCTATTATAGACCTTATACGCTGAGATTTGTCTCTCCAGAGAAAGATTAAATTAAGAAGACCGATAAAAGGCGTTAGCAATGTAACGGCTATCATCCCTGCCATCTTCCCTTTGGTAATGTCTGCCCACGGTAATGCCTTTTCGTATTCCTCCAGATATTTTACGGTGTCCTCCGCGTCCTCTTCTGAGTAGCCACGTCTTATTGCGATTTCTTTCAGCGAGGAAGCCGTGAAAGGATGTCCTTTAGTGAATCCTCTCAGATATTTGAAGAGGTCTTCTTTAATCATATTTGGTTGGCAGTAGAAAATGAACTTTTTGTTTGTTATGGAATCTTTTTAAAAGTGCGCCCTGGAGGATTCGAACCTCCGACCCACTGATTAAGAGTCAGTTGCTCTACCGGCTGAGCTAAGGGCGCTCATTATTAGGGACTAGGGGGTAGGGATTAGGGGGTTGGAGTTAGTAATGTTTGCTAACCCCTGTTCCCTAATCCCTAATTTCGCACCCGGCAGGACTCGAACCTGCAACCGTTGGATTCGAAGTCCACTACTCTGTCCTGTTGAGCTACGGGTGCAAATCTACCTCGTGTGGATGACGACCACTACTGTTAAAACAATTGAACCCTTAAACTATATCTTTATAATCTTTATATCCTCCAGGGCTTCGCATGTCAAGGTGCAGTTACTTAAATGGGACTTGTCTCTTTGCAAGGGGGTGAAAAGGTGTGCGTGGTACCGCTGGCAGGGGTTCCTGGCGTTTATTCTACTATCTCAAAGCCGAAGGTGTAGACCTTTGTCCGCTCGTTTATCTCCAGTGGGAGGACAAGACTGAAGCGGCAGCCCTGGGCATATTTTTCAGGGTAGATGTAGGTCTCTTGTGGCCCCGTTGGATAGGGGCGTGCGTAATCGCCGTGGGAGGTACCCGAGGGGATTATTGATTGGTCTAAGAGTGGATGGGCCCCAACAGCTACCTTTCCTACGTCCCTATAAGTCTCCTGTGAGTTGAGTACCCAGTTACTCTGCCCCTCGGGGTTTATAAAGATGACCTCATCCCATAAAATCTTCATGGGGGTCTGGGTCTTGTTCCAGAGGGTAAAGTAGATTCTTTTATGTTCAGGTGTAAATCTTACCAGGATAGACTCATCCTCAAATCGCAGTTCTTCACTGGTAATGGGTTTGATGAGCTTGAAGCGATGCTCGGCACTCTTTTGTTTATCCAGGCCGGCACAACCGCAGAATAGTGAGAAGAGTAATATGCCCGGGAGGAATATCCTACTGAGCATTTTGTAAACCCGTTCTCTTACAGGCAAGGAATTGACTCTCATTATGGAACAGAAGTATAGCAGGGTCTCAGAAAAATGCAAGAGAATAAATGTGGTGAATCAACATACTGGCGAGGCCGACGGGACTTGAACCCGCAACCCCCAGATCGACAGTCTGGTACTCTAACCAATTGAGCTACGGCCCCACCTTTAGACTTTAAACCCTTTAACCTGTAGGTGCCTCTGCCTGAGACGGACAACGTGCCCCTGCTCCTACGGTGTCTTTTACCAGTTTTACAGCCTGTTTTCAAGTGATTTATTAGTGTTTGGGGGGATGTCTGATTCCAGTCTGTGTGAATCTATTTTTTCTGTTCATTCCACAACTACTTCGCATGTAACACTAATTTATGGGTATGGGTAGAAATGGCCGACTGGCTTTGGGGGGAGTTTGGGGGTGCTTTACGGTGCAGACCCCAATATTTAGCCTCGGATTATGGGGAGTCTTGGCGGATAAATTGTACATATAAAGAGAAATTTACTTATTATGGGAATCATAAAAAGCAAAATACTGCTTATTGACAAAATATAGTGGGGTGGTATATTTTACTACATGAATAGTGTGCTTTACAGATTAGGGGTTGTGCTGATAGTGTTATGTATGGCCCCCAGTGGTCTTGGGGGTGGGGGTTCAGGGACTCAGGTATTCTTCTCACCAGCACCGCTTACCCAGGAAAGCATACGGGACGAGATTATCAAGCGTATAAACTTATCCGGAAAATCTATAGATATTGCAATCTATGATTTCACGGCAGGCCCTATTGCCCAGGCCCTATTAGACGCAAAGAAGAGGGGGGTAAGGATTAGGATTATCCTGGACGAGATGCAGATTAAGAGGGATGCCAAGGGCCACTCAGAGTACCGCTTTCTAGTTGACAATGGGTTCAATCTGAAGGTACTCAGTGGGATAAAGGGGTTTGGGAAAATGCACAACAAGATTGCCATATACGACGGCCGAGTAGTCCAGACCGGGTCTTATAACTGGTCAGACAATGCCGAGTACAACTCGTGGGAGAATGCAGTCTTCATAGATGATGCCTCTGTGGCCCAGAAGTGCCGGGATTACTTCCAGAGGATGTGGAATTATGGTGGGCGATAGTGGACTTGAACCACTGACCTCTTGCTTGTAAGGCAAGCGCTCTAGCCAATTGAGCTAATCGCCCTATCAACCCCTTAACCGCTCAACTACAGCTAACCACTGACCTTCCGCCTGAGGCGGACGCTCTAGCCAATTGAGCTAATCGCCCTGCTGGAGTGTTTTTACCAATCTCCTGGGGTTACCCTGTAGGGGCGGGGTTACCCCGCCCCTACCTGCTGTGGGAAGTATACATTCTGAGATATGCACTGTCAACTGCTGTCTATCTATATACTCCACTGAAGCTCAGAGGTTAGGAGTTGACATATAACTTTAGGGTTGCTATAGTAAAGAAAAACGAAAAGGGAGTCCTTGTCATTACAACAAATGGGGTGAGAAAAAAATGTGGCTGACATTTAGGCTGTATCTTCTTATGACTTTGATGTTTGGAATAGTCTATGGCATCATAATCGGGGCGGCCTATGCCATAGGGCTGGGAAACTTCATAGCTTATGGGGCTATTGCCGTAATAATGCTCTTGGTGCAGTACCTCCTCGGCCCGAAGATGGTAGAGATGTCTATGGGGGTACGGTATGTCTCTGAGTCCGAATGCCCTGAACTGCACAGGACGGTAGAGGAACTAGCCGATGCCGCAGGGATACGCAAACCCAGGGTGGGGATTGCCAGTATACCTATACCCAATGCCTTTGCCTTTGGTAGGTGGGGAGGAGATGGGAGGGTTTGTGTGACGGAGTCTATCATGAGACTTCTCTCTCCCAAAGAGCTTAGGGCAGTCCTGGGGCATGAGATATCGCACCTTAAGCACAGGGATGTGGCCGTAATAACCATGCTCTCATTGGTGCCTATGGTCCTATGGTACATAGCCTGGCACTTCATGTTCATGCCCAGGGACAGGGAGAGGGGGGGTAACCAGGCCGTCATAATTGGCATCGTTGCCTTTGTCCTGTACTTTGTCACGAATCTCCTGGTGCTCTACGGTTCCAGGATAAGGGAATACTATGCGGATTTAGGCAGTGTGAAATTAGGAAATACGCCCCATGATATGGCCACTGCCCTGTACAAACTCGTATACGGCAGTGCCAGAGTGCCTAAGGAGGCACTGCATGAATGTGAGGGCTATAAGGCCTTCTTTGCTAATGACCCCTCCATGGCCAGGAGCGAGATAAAAGACCTGAGACAGCTTGACGCTGACATGAGTGGCAGCATTGATGCCAAGGAGCTTGAGGCCTTAAGGACCGGAAGGGCAAAGGTGGGTCTTGACGATAGGCTTTTAGAGATATTTAGCACCCATCCCAATATGCTCAAGAGGATAGGGTACCTGTCCAGGCTTGGCCCCGTGTATATGGAGAGACGAGGGTCATAGAGGGAAATGATGCCTAATGGCTGTCAAGGCCTACATCCTGGTTGACATAACCACAGGGGTAAAGGCCCAGGAAATCCTGGACAAGTTAAACTCTATTGCCGGGGTAAAGACTGCCGAGGCAGTCTCTGGCCCGCATGACATCGTTGTAGTGGTTGAGACGGCAGACCTAAAGAGCCTTGGCAATCTGGTCCTCTCCAAGGTTAGGATTATCACGGGGGTTACAAAGACTATCACGTGCTGTTGCGTACAGTAGCTCCGACCTTTTAAGTGAGGAATCGTTCTGTACCTCTGGCTAGATAGGATATTGGAAACGGCTCATAGATTATGAATAGAAGACTACTACAAGGCGGAATAGTCCTTTTTTGCCTCTTTGCCCTCCCGTTTGGGTGCAAGAAGGATAAAGCGGACAGGGCTAAGGAAGAGCTTAAGGTAGAGAGGAAGAAGCGGGAGGAAAGCTCTGAGAAGTATAAAGAGGTACTACAGTCCCTTGCAGAAGAGAAAAAACGGGCAGAAAACCTGGAGAGGGTGTTAATGGAGCTGGGGGAGCGACTGGAAAAACAGGGTAAACCACTCCCTGCAGAGGTTGGCAAACTCAGGGCTAAGGAGAAGGAGAAGCAAAAAGAAGAAGCCCACGAAAAAGGCGTAGAGAAGTTATTAGAACTGGGGAATCAATTCTACTCCAGGGGTAATTACCCCGCTGCCAGAGAGGTCTATTCCTCGGTCCTGGAATTGGGGGCCAGTGACCCCACGGTGTACATGAGGCTGGGCAAATGCTGCATAGAGGCTAAAGAATATGACAAGGCCATTTCCTTTTTAGAAAATGCAGTGGCCCAATTAAAGGAAAAGGGGACGCAAGAGCATCTTTGTTCACTGTATAACAATCTTGGGTGGCTCTACACCGAGAAGAAGAAGTTCAAAGAGGCCGAGAAGACCTATCTGGAGGCCGTAAAACTTGACCCTAAGTATGCCAATGCCTATTATAATTTGGGGCTACTCTATGACTTACATCTAAAAGATGAACTGGGGGCCATTGAATGCTTTGAGAGGTACATAGAGTTAAAGGGGGAGAGATCCTCCTTTGTAAAGAAGAGACTTGCGGAAATAAGGCAGAGGTGAGGGAGAAATCTCTTGACTTTCTCCATTAATTGTGTAAATAAGTAGCCTGAGAATGTACTGGGGGCACGAAGGGATGAAAGGAGGGTAAGCGACCAAGATGGAGTTTGCTGATGTAATCTATTGGGTACTAGCTGCGGCCGAAGGGAAAAAGATGCCGCCGTTGATACCTCATGTTTATGTAATACCCATTGTTTTTGTTATTGGAGTGGGAGTAGGTTATTGGTACCGTGGGAAGAAGGCCGGATAATAATTACCCAATTTGTTGAATTTTCTGGGAGAAGAAAGGAGGGTATACAATGGATTTTCTAAGTCCAGACAGCCTTGCGTGGTTTCTTGCTGAGGCAGCGCCTGCCAAGAAGGGTTTCTTGAGCGGGAAGGTTATTATTATAGTCGTAGGGTTGTTGCTTGTCGTAGGCGGAATCTACTGGTACCGTAGTCGTGGTGCGAAGTAGTTAACCGCCTGTTTCTTCAATTCACTCTGGAGGGGCTAAGGGCAAAGAAATTTTTACCCTTTAGTCTGCACACTTTACCACTTCGGTAACCTCCCGGGACGCGGCAGTCTTCTTTAGTTCCACCCTTGCCTTCTCCAGAGTGCCGAAGAAATCTTCCCTTGCAAAGTCTTGTCTCCACTTCTCCAGTATAATCCTACCCCCCAATCTTAGCCGCAGGTTCCTGAATTTCCTCCAACTCTGTCGCCTGGCATGTGCAAGACTCTTTTTAAGGAGGGTTCCCAGGGGCATCTTCCTGCCTCTCAGTAACCCCCCAAAGAATTTGCCTAGAAACCGTATTCCCACTTCCAGAGGATAAAGGGGTACCTGGTAGAGGAGTTTAGGGAACATCCACAAGTTGTAAAATCTCTTCACAATCCTCTCCGTCTGGGACATAAAATCCCCACGGTCTATGTCTGAGTCTGGTTCAAAACACAACCAGTTCCCGTCATACTTGTCGTAATTCACAAGGCTTATGGGATAAAGCCTGTTCTCCTCCTTTAATTTCTTTTCCAGCCCCGTCCCTGGTAGTGGAACGGGTTTTACTATCTGGACGGTGTCAATATCGTTTCTTTTAATGAACTGCCAGAACCTCTCTACCCTTTCCGATATAGACATGTTTAGCTTACACCTTGAATCCTTAAAGGTAGGATAACCCAGTATGAACATGCCGTGGATGTAAAAACCGTGTCTCTTGAGGGTCTGGGTATATTCATCCAGTTTCTTTAGATTGAGCCCCTTCTTCATGTTCTTCAGGTCTTCCTCAATGGGAGACTCGTAGCCTATGCAAAGTATCTCCACGCCCGCCTCCCTCATAAGCTCCAGGAGTTCCACGTCCCTGGCCACGTCTGCCCTGACCTGTACGGAGAAATACAGTCTCTGTCCCGTCTTTCGTTTATATTCTGTAATCATCTTGCAGAGTTCAGCCGTGCTATCCCTCTCCTGGGCGAAGTTATCGTCCGTGACGAAGAAATTCTTGTAGCCATTCTCTACAGACCTTACTATCTCCTCCATTACGTAACCCGGGGAGCTACTCCTGGTGTGGCCTAGGTGCTGGCTAACGGCACAAAACTCACAGACAAAGTTGCACCCCCTGGTCCTCCCTAGGGGGATTAACATTATGCGGGTCTTCATGTCCCTTATCAGGCTAAAGTCGGGGTAGGGGAGGCGGTCAAGGTCCTGGATGGGTGCCTTCCTTGGTGTATACACAATCTTGCTTCCCTTCTCAAAGGATATTCCTGAGACGGTTGAGAGTTCCTTTCCAGAAGAAATAGCCCCTACTACCTCAGGGAGGGTATGTTCTCCCTCCCCCATGACTACCACGTCTACACCAGAGGATAGGGCCTCCTCCACACAGGCATTAATATGGTTCCCCCCCGCTATCGTAGGAACCCCCAGGCCTTGATAAACAGAGGCCACCTTATAAAGCCTGGGTATAGTAGAAGTAAGTCCCCCATAAAGGCCTACCACGTCTGCTGGACGCTCCTTCTGAATAAGCCCATGGTCCAGTGGGCCAGTAAAGTTATTCTCGTCTATTATTTCTACCTTGAATCCCTCCACGGAGGTAACCGTGGTCGCCACGCCCACAGCACCCCTGGGAGGCATTTTTATCCTGCTGTAGACGTTAAAGTAGGGAAATTTTGGTATTACTAATCTAAAGAGTTTCATCCTACCCACCCCTCCCTATATGCTATTGACTTGCTTGTATGATTTTGTTAGATGTTATCTCTCTTTTATGGAAAGCTCTGACCCGATAGTTAACCAGACTGGGCTGAGAATTTCAACACAATTTTCCTCGTACCAGGAGTTTTTTAAAGCGGTTACAATGTCAAGACAGAATCAAAGCACAGGCTATGAAAGGACTTGCACGGATGCAAAAGTTTAAGTTGTCTGCCATGATGCTACTGGCCGTAGTGGGGCTATCCGCCTTAGGCGGGTTAGGGAGTGCCTTTGCCGGGGTTGCCCACGGGACCGTGACCTCCCCGGAGGAATTGCCGAAGCTGTGGTATCTTGCCCCCTTCGGTGCCCTCATGGGATTGGTATTCGCCTTCAAATACTACCGAGGGGTTATGGCCTCTCCCCCGGGGAACAAGCTCATGGTGGAGATAGCAGGCCACGTAAGGGAAGGGGCCTATGCCTACCTGGGGCAACAGTACAAGGTAGTGGCAGGTGTCTTCCTGTTAATGGCCGTTGTGTTATCCATATTAGCCTTCGTGCTTGATATACAATCCAGGCTGGCCCCCTTCGGTTTCCTGTCCGCTGGGATTCTATCCGGGTTGGCGGGTTTTCTTGGTATGCGGATTGCCACCCAGGCCAGTTCCCGTACTGCCGAGGCAGCGAGGCACTCGCTTAACCGTGGCCTCCAGGTGGCCCTCCATAGTGGGGCCGTTATGGGGCTGGTGGTAGTGGGTTTGGCCCTCTTAGACCTTTCTCTATGGTTCTTCTTCCTGCGCCACTATACTAACCTCTCTCTTGACCATATCGTCCTGAGCATGCTCTGTTTCGGTATGGGCGCCAGCTTCCAGGCCCTCTTTGCCAGGGTAGGGGGTGGCATCTACACCAAGGCCGCCGACGTCGGTGCAGACCTGGTAGGCAAGGTGGAGGCCAACATCCCCGAAGATGACCCCAGAAATCCTGCCGTCATTGCAGATAATGTGGGCGATAACGTTGGGGACGTAGCGGGCATGGGTGCGGACCTCTATGAGTCCTATTATGGTTCTATCCTGGCTGCCAACGCCCTGGGTGTGACTGCTGGCCTTGGGATTAAGGCCATAGTCCTGCCCATGTCACTGGCAGGTCTGGGCATCATACTATCCATAATAGGCTTCTTTGTGGTGAGGACCCCCGAGGATGTCTCACAAAAGGCCCTCTTACAGGCCTTTGGTAGAGGGGTCAATCTGAGTTCCTTCCTCATACTAATCATCTCAGCCGTGCTTATATATGTCCTCGTACCCGAACACCTTGGCCTCTGGGGCTCTATCGCCTCGGGGCTTATTGCGGGGGTAATCATTGGTAGAATCACGGAATATTACACCTCAGATGCCTATTCCCCCACAAGGGAGATAGCTGCCTCCGCACTAACAGGCCCCGCCACAGTAGTCCTCTCTGGCATATCTGCCGGGATGCTCTCTACTGCTATGGCGGGTGTTACCATTACCCTGGGGATTATGCTGGCCTTTACCTTTGCAGGGGGATTTGCTAACCTCACGTTAGGACTCTATGGCATTGCCATTGCCGCCGTGGGGATGCTCTCCACCCTGGGGATAACCCTGGCCACCGATGCCTACGGCCCTGTGGCCGATAATGCAGGAGGTAATGCCCAGATGAGTGGTCTCCCACCAGAAGTAAGGGAGAGGACGGAGATGCTGGACGCCCTGGGCAATACCACTGCGGCCACCGGGAAGGGTTTTGCCATCGGCTCGGCGGCCCTGACCGCCATGGCCTTGCTGGCTGCCTATGTAGGGGAGATCCACGTGGCCCTGGAAAGGAGCGGCGTGGATAAGCTGACCCTCAAAGGACGCACCGTTGACGTACACACGGCCAGTTTTATAGACTTTATGGAATACTATAACGTAACCCTGATGAACCCCAAGGTGTTGGTGGGTGTCATGTTAGGGGCCATGGTATCCTTTGTCTTTAGTGCCCTGGCCATTCGTGCTGTGGGAAGAGCGGCCCAGAGGATGGTGGAAGAGGTCAGGAGGCAGTTCCGCGAGATAAAGGGTATTATGGAAGGTAAGGCTAAGCCGGACTATGCCGCCTGCGTGGCCATCAGCACTAGTGGTGCCCAGAGGGCGATGATGCTCCCAGCCATGCTAGCCATACTTATGCCTGTGGCGGTGGGCCTACTCCTGGGAGTCCCTGCCGTGATGGGACTTCTGGTAGGGTCCTTGGCTACGGGTTTTCTACTGGCCATATTCATGGCCAACTCAGGGGGTGCCTGGGACAATGCAAAGAAGTATATAGAGAGGGGGGCACACGGTGGGAAGGGCTCTCCCGCCCATAAGGCAGCTGTGGTGGGTGATACAGTGGGTGACCCGTTTAAGGATACCGCCGGCCCCTCCCTGAACATCCTTGTCAAACTTATGGCTATAGTCTCTATAGTCTTTGCTGGGGTGGTAGTAAGTTATTCACCAAAGATATCTGCCATCTTGCATCTGCAGTAGGAGAATTCAGTAGTCAGATGTAGGGGTGGACCTGCGTGTCCGCCCAATACTAGGTAGTTAGTAGTCAGAATTCAGGATATTCTATCTATATCCTGAATTCTGTATTCTAAGTTCCGAGGTAAGAGGTACGTTAGAGCCTAAAGAAATCGCCCAGCTATTCGCCCAGATAGCCTATAATAAAAAGGCCGAGGACATCGTTATCCTTGACCTGCGCAGGCTTACTTTCTTTACGGAGTTCTTTGTCATCTGTAGTGGTATAAATCCCCGGCAACTCCAGGCCATCGTTGATGAGATAGGGAAGGCGGCGAGGGAGCGGGGTCTATCCAGGCTGGCAATAGAGGGCTACCGAGAGGCTAGGTGGATACTCCTTGACTATGGCGACGTCATTATGCACCTCTTCAACAAAGAGGCCCGCCATTTTTATGACCTGGAACTCCTCTGGGGCGATGCCCCCAGGGTAAAGTGTCATCCTGCTAAGGCGGCAGGAAAAACAGGCATCAGGTAACAGGAGACAGGTAAAAATTTCTTTTCCTGTAACCTATTACCTGTAACCTGTTACCTGTTACCTAATTATTTGACAGGTAGGGGATTATATGTTATGGTTGCGTCTTAAGATTCAGTTATCGGCTGCCAGTCATTGGCTGACGGCAATCTGGAAGCCGAAGACCGATGCCTGAGGGCCAAAAACCGAAACCCGATTTGGAGGTGTAAACCTTGAGAGCCTTGTCTTTACTCCTTTGCCTCCTCTTCTTCCAGGGGGTATCCCTGGCAGAAGAGCCTAAAGAATCTCCTCCTGCGCCCCCCGCTGTAGAGGAAACAGAAAAAGGGGCTGTAGAGTCCCCAGCAGGACCACCGGTTACAGAACAACCGTTGAAGGAAGAAAAGAAGAAGGCAGAGGTTACCACCCCAGAGGCGCCTCCAGAGGAAAAGAGGAAAAAGGAGAAGTGGGTAGCTATTGAAGGGGGCTTTGCCCACAGAGGCGTTACCGTGCATCAAGGAAGCTATACCTTTGTTACCCAGTTTGACGGGGAGATGATAAATAACACAGGTATAAATTATAGTATAGTAAAGTTTGTATTCAGTACCCATGATAGTAGGGGACGGGTAATCAAAGAGGAGTCTTTCCATATCATAGATTTTAAGAACGGAGGGATTATGCCCTTCAAGGGTACTGTAGTGGACGGTTTTAAGGAGATAGCAAGTTTCAAGATAAGACTCAAATCCGGGGTGGCTGCGCCTAAAGAATGAGGAGAAGTAGTTATGACCACCCATAGTGATTCCAGTGAAGAGGCTGTTTCGTTATCTCAGCAGGAAATGGAAGGACAGGGTAGTAATCCGACTCAGGCGGAGGGGCATCCGGGTGGTAGCACTGCCGAGCATCTAGAGAACGGCGGTAACGGTAAGCCCCACACCTCAATGGTACAAGACGAGCCTCCGGTCCCTGGAAAGGGTCCAGATGAGATAAAGGTCTTGGTAGAGGCCCTACTCTTTGCCACTGACCAGCCATTGTCACTGAAGAGGCTGGTGGAGATTTTGGGGGCTGAAAAGGGGTGCGTCTCACGGGCGGTTGAGCTGCTACGCCAGGAGTATGAATCCACCCAGCGAGCCTTTCAGGTGGAAGAGATTGCGGGGGGTTACCAACTCCTATCCAAGCCAGAATACCACCAGTGGATATGCCTCCTGGAAAAGAAGAATACCGAGAGCAAGCTCTCCCCGGCCGCATTGGAAACGCTGGCTATTATAGCCTATAAGCAACCCATCCTCCGCGCCACCATTGAAGCCATTCGCGGCGTAGAATCCAGCCAGATGCTCAGGAGTCTTATAGAAAAAGGGTTGGTGAAGATTGTGGGCAAAGACGAGAGCCTGGGGCGACCCCTCCTTTACGGAACCACCAAGAGATTCCTGGAGTACTTTGGTCTAGACTCCCTTGGCGCCCTCCCCAGGACCCAAGAACTCTCTAGTTAGAGATGGAGTATATAGACTAGGGATTAGGGGCCAGGGGTTAGAGAAAAGATTGTATTGTAATTGTAAATTGGAAATTGGAAATTTTAAATTTAAAATTTAAATACGCCGATGCATCGGGTCTTACCCTCTGCATCATTTCACCACCACCCTCGCCCCCTTGGCGTCCGCCTTGACCTGCTCCCTGCTGAAATTCGTGAGCTTCTGGCTCCTGATGACCAGGTCGCTCGCTCCGCTGGATTTTCCCTGGAACGAGATGGTGAACAGGCTGTCCGTTCCTTCCACGCCGCCGACGTCGCCGATGCGCGTCATGTATATGTCCACACTGCCTGCCTTTGTGTTGTTCGAGAACAAAAACGAGGTCTGCTGGCCGTCCTTCTTTAGGAGCGGGCCCTCGCTCGCCGTCTTGAATTCCACCACCTTTGTATCATAGCCTATGGTGATGATCGCGCCGTAGAGGTCCTTTACATTG
>JASEHG010000369.1 GCA_030018855.1 Candidatus Brocadiaceae bacterium | reverse complement strand
GGGATAGAGACCGATGAGGTCATTAACTCCGTACTGGATACGGTGCCTATATTAGATTGAAGTAGGGGCGGGTTTAAAATCCGCCCCTACAACTACTACCAATGGTTGATACCCTACAAACGGACAGCCGAAAAAAGATTAGACTACATCTGAGGAGGCTTGTGACCAACCTCTTTGAGGGGGTATTCCCCAGTTCCGTCAGGGCCAGCCGTGGGCTGGAGCTGGAGGAGATAAGGGAATACCAGGCCGGGGATGACCTACGCTCCATAGACTGGAAGACCTCCCTCAGGACCAGACGGCTCCACGTCAGGGTCAGACTCCCTGACCGGAGGACCCCCGTACTATTCCTCATTGACAGGAGCGGCTCCAAGAAATTTGGCTCCGGTGCCGTAAAGGAGGACGTACTATTTGAGGTACTGGACCTCCTGGTAACGGCCGTGGGAGAGACAGGGAACCCTGTGGGCTTCATAACCTTTACTGATAGCGTAGAGAGGTATATCCCGCCCAAATTAGGCCAACGG
>JASEHG010000368.1 GCA_030018855.1 Candidatus Brocadiaceae bacterium | reverse complement strand
TAACCACCGTCTCCTGTCTGCTGGATGTGTTGGGCGTTGCCCCAGTAGGTCCACTGCCACTCCACAGTACCATCTGCCCTTAACTTCAAGACCCAGGTCTTGTCCCGCCACCAGGTACTACCGACTAATATGTATCCACCGTCAACTGTTTGCTGGATACAGGTGGCCAACTCCTCTCCTGCCCCCCCATAGGTCTTCTGCCACTCTACTGTACCATCTGCCCTTAGTTTCAATACCCAGCAGTCTTTCTTCCCTGCACCAAAAGACCTTGTCCCACCAGCCACTACATATCCACCGTCACTGGTCTGGCAGATAGAGAGGGCCCCATCGTCCTCAAGCCCACCATACGTCTTCTGCCACTCTACCGTGCCATCTGGTCTTAGCTTCAAGACCCATGCGTCGGCCTTCCTTGCACCAAAGGAGTTTGTTGAACCAGCTACTATGTACCCACCATCCCTGGTCTCGTGGATGGAACTGGCCAAATCATTGCCGGTGCCACCATACGTAGCGGCCCAGCCGCCTGTATCAG
>JASEHG010000367.1 GCA_030018855.1 Candidatus Brocadiaceae bacterium | reverse complement strand
CACGTCCTCAATAGAGACAGATTCAACCTTGATACAACATCCTCTCTCAGGCTGGTAATCTTACTACCCCTCGTAAGAGGGGGTCAAGAAGATCTTTGGTGTAGTAGCAGGGTGTGTCTGGTCCGCCTGAGGCGGAACCCTACAGTACTAGATGCTTCGCTTCGCTCAGCATGACACCGCTGGAGATGTAAAAGGTCTCACTCCGCCTTAGGCGGACACAGGCCGCATGACAGGGCATGTGGGCTATAGCAGGTGGGCTCTGTCCCACCTGCTTGCTACAGTTTTTGACTTACCTGTTAAATCCAGTGGCATCCTGTTGAATCCAGCCATTTACTCTTTTGAAAGATGTGTTATATAAAGAGGTGTTGGGTCAGCAGTCAGCAGGTCAGCAGTCAGCAGGCTGATAGCTGATTGCTGATTCCTGATAGCTGACCCGCCTGAGGCGGGATACCTGTTTACGCAGGCTAAAGTTCGCCGCGGCGAATCTGCCTCAGGCACGACCTGCGGCTACAAAAACGGCAACCGAAGGTTCAGTCTGTTGTAGGGGCACG
>JASEHG010000366.1 GCA_030018855.1 Candidatus Brocadiaceae bacterium | reverse complement strand
CCCTGAGCGAAGCGAAGGGTGACACTTCGTGTCAGATTCTTCTCCGCCTAAGGCGGATGAGCAGTTCGGCCCTGTAGGGGCATCCGCCTCAGGCGGACAACTGCCCCTACCTGCTCACTTTTCTTCCAGCACTATCTCCCCTGCCCAGCCGGGGGCGGGTGGTTTCTCCATGTGGTGGTGGCACCTCCTGGAATACATCAGGGCAGGGCCATAATCGGGCATTACCTCAAGCACCCTGGAGAAATTCCCCTGGGCCAGCTCCCAGTCCCCCTTCTGGTAACACCTAATGCCTTGATACAAGAGGCGCCCCACTTCCTTCTCTTCCTGGGTGGCCTCCTGGATAGTGGCTATGGGTTCATAGACACCAATGGCACTGGCCTTTCCCTTTACGCGGACAAGGCCAAGATAGAAGGCCAGGACTTCATCTTTTACCTGTTCAAAGGTCTCATGCCCTATGAGGATAGAGGTGTGGAAGGTCTTGTTGGCGCCCTCAAGGCGGGCCGCCAGGTTTACGCTATCCCCTATAACGGTGTAGTCAAAGCGGGTGCTGGTGCCCATGTTGCCTACGACGACGGTACC
>JASEHG010000365.1 GCA_030018855.1 Candidatus Brocadiaceae bacterium | reverse complement strand
GCGTATTGTCGTGCCTTAGGCAGATTCGCCGTGGCGAACAATACGCCCCTACAACGCACTGTGAATTAGAGGAGGCCGTCCTTCGGGCCCTGGAAGAGTCCCTGCCCTCTGCCGGGGGCGTCCCCGTCACCCCTGCCTCCCAGGAACAAATGGACGTCTTGAAAGGGTGGGTGCATAACTTCTACTCTTCCAGGGAAGGTCAGGCAGTAATGGCATCTAAAGAGGTCAGGCACGAGATGCCATTCCTCTTCAACTACAATGGTACCCCTCTGCGGGGAAAGATAGACCTGCTTTTCTCTCCGGAGGGAAGAGGTTGGTACCTACTGGATTTTAAGTCTTCCAGTAATGAGTCTGGTATGCTAGAGAGTTATGCCATACAGATGCGTCTCTACAGCCTGGCGGTAAGGGCGCTATTTGGCGTGTCTCCTGAACGCTCCACATTATTCTTCCTCCCCAGGGGGAAGGCAGTAGACGTAGACATTGGCCCGGAGGCCATGAAGGGGCTTGATGAGTGGTTGGAGGCATTCTTTGATGCAGAGGAAAAGACGCCAGACGGTGCTACCGCCTTTCCTGCACGGCGTGAGATGGACTGCAAGTGGTGCGAATACGGTAAGTATTGCAAGTAGGGGCGACCCGGCGGGGCGCCCCTACAATACCCGCCCTAGAAGGGGCAGGTGCAAGTTGAAAACCCGCCGTGTTCTGGGCGGGACCTGCCCCTACTTTTCCAGTCCATTGAC
>JASEHG010000364.1 GCA_030018855.1 Candidatus Brocadiaceae bacterium | reverse complement strand
CAACCTAAAGTCACGCCTTAGGCGGATCCGCCTCTGGCGGAGTTGCGGCTACTATTTTTTATAGTCTGAGGAGAGCAGTGGCCAAGCTACTATTAGTCCTGGGCGGTGCCAGGAGCGGTAAATCCGCCTTCGCCGTTAACCTGGCAAGGGGCTACAAGAGGGTTACCTATCTGGCCACTGCCAGGGTACAGGATGCAGAGATGGCCGAGAGGGTGAAGAGACACAGGCAAATCCGCCCCGCCTCCTGGCAGACCATAGAGTCCCCCACCCACGCAGATAAGAGGATACTGGAACTGGAGGGGAGCACCGACCTGGTACTCCTTGACTGCCTGACCCTTTACGTAACCAACCTCCTCCTTGACGAAAATCAGAAAGAGGCCAAAGAGCCTTACATCCTGGAAGAGATAGAAAGGCTATGCCACGCCTCAAATGACGTCTCCCATGACGTTATTATGGTATCCAACGAGGTAGGGTTGGGCATAATCCCTGCCGACCCTCTGGGCAGGCAGTTCATGGACATTGCAGGGCTTGTCAACCAGCAGGTGGCCAGACAGGCCGAGGCCGTCTACTTCCTCATTGCAGGTATGGCAAAGAGGATAAAGTAGAAGGATTATGACAAAAGGGGTCTTCATTACCGGTACCGATACTGGGGTTGGGAAGACCACGGTGGCCGTGGGACTCGTGCACCTGTTGAAGGCAAGGGGTATGGACGTGGGCGTTATGAAGCCTGTGGTAACA
>JASEHG010000363.1:357-739 GCA_030018855.1 Candidatus Brocadiaceae bacterium | reverse complement strand
ACCAAAACATGGCAGCAAAGCCTGTTCCTTACAGAGTGTAGATATGGCTTTAGTTGCTATACAACGCTCTCACTACTATTTTCCTAAAAGAGCCAAAAAATCTATTTGACAAATCAGTAAATGTTAGGTATAATATAATTAGTGTAGTGAGAGTCTGGAGACATCATTGACAGACTAAAAACAGCGAGTTGTTATATCATATGCCGGAGTGGTGGAATTGGCAGACGCGCCAGACTCAAAATCTGGTGAAGGTTCACCCTTCGTGTGGGTTCGATTCCCACCTCCGGCACCATCTTAGCACGCAGGGAAATGGCAGTCAGGAATTAGGGTGTAGAGGGCTGGAAATAAGGGAAAGGGATTAAGGGGGCAAGGCGTATAAACC
>JASEHG010000363.1:0-347 GCA_030018855.1 Candidatus Brocadiaceae bacterium | reverse complement strand
GCTTAGAGGTGTCTAAATAGTGGCCATCCTACCGATAAAGCTTTACGGAAGTCCTATCCTGAGAAAAAAAGCAAAAATCTTAACAAAAATAGATGAAAAAGACAAAAATTTGATTGTAGATATGATTGATACCATGTATTCAAATTGCGGGGTTGGTCTTGCTGCTCCCCAGGTTGGTGTATCTAAAAGAATAATTATTGTAGATGTTAGCTCTACAGAAAACTCGACTGAAACCATGGTAATTATTAATCCAGAAATTATCAAGACTAAGGGTGAAAAAAATCAGGAGGAAGGCTGCCTCAGCATACCAGGGACAAAGGGAGGGGTAAAACGCTCGGAAAAGATCA
>JASEHG010000362.1 GCA_030018855.1 Candidatus Brocadiaceae bacterium | reverse complement strand
CCTCAGAATGATAGGTGAGAGGAGCCTCTCAGAGACCTCTAATTATACACAGAAAATACCCCGTCTTCAGGCCCTCCTGCAGGCATTTCAGTAAGGGCCCAAATCTCCTGCCTTTGGATAGACAGCTTCCCAGTCCCCCTAGGTAGGCGATATGATAACCAATAAAGACTAAAAGTCAACAATAAAATTTAAATTTTTTGTGGATGATTATAGGTGGGTAACTGTCCACATGGGCAGGGGCAAGCCCTGCCCCTACAACTGGCTACGGGCCATTTCTATCCTCCTGGAGATGGGGGGATGGTCATAAAAGAGGTACTCAATGAGGCTACCAGGGTTTCTATCAGCCAGGTTTTTATCGGCCAGTTTCTCCATGGCAGAGATAAATGCCTGGGGGTTGCGGGTCTTGTCCAGTGCATAAAGGTCGCACTGTCTCTCCAGGTGGCGGCTGTAGGCGTTCTCCAGGGGTAAGAGCAACAAGGCAAATGCCCCCGTAATTAGCAGGAATACCGGGAAGGTGGCAACGTCATGTAGGGGCACGTTGCAACGTGCCCCTACACCCTGGAAGAGGGGTATAATCTCCCTGAGGAGGTAATCTACCAGGGCTAGTCCTGCAAATACGGTGAGACTGCCCATCAGGAGGAGCTTCTGGATGTGGCGGTGGACGTGGTGTCCCAGTTCATGGGCGAAGACTACCTGTATCTCCTGGGGGGTAAAACTCTCCAGCAGGGTATCACTGAAGATTACCCTCCTGGTCTTCCCAAGCCCTGACAGGAGGGCATTGGCCTTTCTGG
>JASEHG010000361.1 GCA_030018855.1 Candidatus Brocadiaceae bacterium | reverse complement strand
TGAAAATCCTGAAAGTCCGCCTCAGGAGGACGCCTCAGGCGGGAATTGCCCCTACGATGCAAGAGTTTAGTGAGTCTTGTTGATAGCCTTTTCTGCCTTCTTCATGACCTCTTCCAGGAGGGTCTGGCTCCTTTTGGCGGCCTGGAGAATTTCCTGGCGGGTCTTTTTTGCCAGGCCCTCATCTTTTATAAGGGCAAGGTTTACTTCTACGTTAACCTTCCCTCCCAGGAGGGCCGCATTGGCAAGGACGGAGGCAACTACGACATCACCCAGGAGATTAGGATTGGATATGTCCACCATCTTGTGGGCATGTTCCAGGAGGTTTAGGGAGAGCCTTGCCGTCTGAAGGGGTACCTCCATGGCCCCCTTCATGGCCAACTGGATGGCCTGTGAGCGGGCGTTCTTTTCCTCCGGCGTAGATTTGGGCAGGCGATAGGCATCCAGGACTGCCTGATAGACCTCCATGTCCCTATGCATAAGCCCTAGGAACTCCTTCCGCATCCTCTGGATGTCCTGATTCATCTCCTTTAACGTGGCCTCCGTCTCCTTGAACTCAGGTCTGCCTATGGTCATGTTGGCCGTCATGTTGGCCATGGTAGTGGCCAGTGCCCCTACCAGGGCGGAGACACTCCCACCACCAGGGGTAGGTGTCCCAGAGGCGGCATCTTCAAGGTATCTCTCCAGGGGTTCTTTTGTGTATAGTATCTTTGCCATGTTTCTTCCGTGCGAGACAAGCTCGCACGCTACACACTCCTGCTGTTTTATCGCTGGATAATCACCTCCGTACCTGGCG
>JASEHG010000360.1 GCA_030018855.1 Candidatus Brocadiaceae bacterium | reverse complement strand
TAGAACTTATGGATAATCTCCGGGCCATTAATGGAGAAGAAACTGGCGTCCGTCTCGTTGGCTACTGCCCTGGCAATGAGGGTCTTACCGCAACCTGGTGGGCCGCAGAGCAGTACCCCCTTTGGCGGGTCTATCCCCAGCCGCTCAAAGACCTGGGGATACTTCAGAGGGAGTTCTATCATCTCCCTTATCCTCTGTATCTCCTTCCCCAGTCCGCCAACGTCTTCGTAAGAGACCTTCAGCCTGGCAGGTTTGGTGGGGAGGGTTTCGGCTATCTTCAGAGAGGTGGTGGGTTTAATTATAACCACGTCCTTTGGTAGCGTAGACTCTACCAGGAACTCATTGTAGCGGGTGCCGAAGAGGGTGGCCCTTATTCGGTCTCCCTCTACCAGGGGGAGACCGTCCAGTAGGGTGCCGATGTACCTGCTGTCCTTATCCATCATACCCGGGGTGACAGGGGCCAGTACTACCTTCTCAGCAGGTTGCCAGGAGACTTTTTTCAGCGTTACCTTTTCATCCAGGCTCACCTGGGCATTGCCCCTGATGAGGCCGTCTATCTGGATGCGGGACTTGCCCCTTTCTTCCTTGAAGGTGGGCATCAATCGGGCGACGGTGCGGCGTTTCCCGACTATCTCTACCACGTCCCCTATCTCTGCCTCCAGGGCCTGCATGTCCGCAGGGTCTATCCTGGCTATCCCACGGCCCACGTCCTTGTTCATGGCCTCAGCCACCTTGAGTGACAGCTTGTCTTTTGCTACGGTCTTGGTAGTCATGGTTTATTCCCTTGAGGGGCAGATGTAATCAGCCATCAGCAATCAGGTTGTAGGGGCGGTTCGCGAAC
>JASEHG010000035.1 GCA_030018855.1 Candidatus Brocadiaceae bacterium | reverse complement strand
CAGACCAACCATCATCAGGGCAATGCCTATCTGTAGTAGGGGCAATTCACGAATTGCCCCCGCCCCACCAGTCAGGCCACCCAGTATAGACTCCATCTTACTGAAACTGATGGTCCCGGTAGCCCCATAGACCAGGGCAATGCCAAAGAGGAGGAAACCACTGGCAAATGCCCCCGTAAGGATATATTTTATGGCAGCCTCGGTAGATACCCACTTATCCCTCTGAGAGCCTACCAGCATATACATGGAGATAGAAAGGAGTTCCAGGCTCAGGAACATCATCAACAAATCCATGCTGGATACCAGGAGCATCATTCCCAGCGTGGCAAAGAGGACCAGGGGGTAGTATTTCCCTCCATCTACCCTTGTGTTCTCCACATAGCCAAGGGATATTGCCATGGTAATCATGGCAATAAGGATAAACAATACATTAAAGAAAGTAGTATAGCCGTCCACGGCCAGCAGAGAACTCTCGTAAGGGACCCCCCTACCCCACTGCATAAGGCTCCTGAGGAGGGCTATGTGCAGGCCCACCAGACAGGTGGCGAATACCATACGGGGACTCCTTGAAAAGACCTCCACCAGCAGGGCCAGTATGGCAAAGAGGGCCACTATCAACTGGGGCACGGTACTGTCTATGTTAACGGCTGGAAAGGTTATTTCCATCAGACTCCTTTAAATACACGCAGGCTAAAGCCTGCGGCTACTATGTTAACGGCTGGAAAAGTTATTTCCATATCAGTTCTCAGTCTTCAGTTCTCAGTCTTCAGTCTTCCGGTTACTAACCACGGACAACTGATAACCGGCAACTGATCCGCCTGAGGCGGACTTCTTAGGTATCTCCTTCTGGGCCAGCTTCTTTTCTGCCCTCACCAGCAGGGCCGATGCCGAAGGCTCTATCCTGTCCAGTAGAATCTTGGGATACACCCCTATGAGGACCACCAGTACGGCAGGGACGGTCAGGGTCACCGTCTCCATGAAAGAGAGGTCGTACCAGGTCCTTGTCCTCTCAGGGGCAGGCCCGAACATCACCCGCCAGAACATCCACAGGAGATACGCTGCGGTAAGCACCACCACAAAGCTGGCCGCTGCGCCATAAACGACGTTCACCCTGAAGGCCCCCAGGAAGATGAGAAATTCTCCCACAAAGTTAGAGAGCCCCGGTATGCCCACGGACGCCAGGGTAAAGAACATAAAGAACCCCCCCATGAGGGGCATATCCCTCCATACGCCTCCCATCTGGGAGATGTCCTTAGTGCGGCTCCTCTTATGGAGCATCCCCGCTATGATAAATAATGCCCCACTGGAAAGGGCTATGGATACCATCATCAGGATTGCCCCTTCTATCCCCTGGAGGTTCAGTACGAATATGCCTAAGATTATTAGTCCCACGTGGCTGACACTGGAATAGGCAATCAGCCTCTTGATGTCAACCTGTACGGTGGCTATCAGCGCACCATAGAGGTTGGCCAGGAGGGCCAGCATTACCACAAGAGGGGCGTAGCTGGCGGAGAAGTCGGGGAATAACGGCAAGAAGAACCTCAAGAAGGCATAGGCCCCTGTCTTTATCAAGAGCCCCGTTATGTCCACGGCCCCGGAGATGGGCGCCTCAGCGTGGGCATCGGGGAGCCACGTGTGGAAGGGGACGAGGGGCGACTTTACGGCAAAGGCCACAAAGAAGGCGAACCCCATGGGGAGAAGGGCATAGGCCGGTATTGAGGTCTCATAGAGCTGGACAATGTCAAAGGTATACGTGCCAGTCTGGGCGTGGTGGAGGAAGTACAGGGAAAGGATGGCCACCAGCATGAGCAGGCTCCCACCCATGGTGTATATAATAAGCTTTATCGTAGCGTAACGTCTGTTCTCTAATCCCCACAGGCCGATAAGGAAGTACATGGGCACCAGCATTATCTCCCAGAAGACATAGAACAGTAACAAGTCCAGGCTGAGGAATATCCCCAGGAGACCTGCCTCCATAAGGAGGATAAACCCTGAGAAGAGTCCGGGACGCCTCTCCACCTCCCCCCACGAGCTTAAGAGCGCCAGGAATACCATGAAGGTGGTAATGAGCACCATAAAGAGGCTTATGCCATCCACCCCAAGGCTGTAGCCGGCCCCCAAATCTGGTATCCAATCCCTCCGCTCCACAAACTGCATCCCTCCCGAGGCGGGGTTGAAGGCCCTGAAAAGGGCCAGAGATAGGAGGAGGTTCACCCCTGCTACGAGGAGGGCCAGAATCCTGGGCAGGAACTCATCCGCCCAGGGGATGAGGAATATCAGCCCTGCCCCTATCGCTGGCAGTAATATAAGTATGGATAAGACTGGCCAGTGCGTTATGTCCATTTCCTTCGCCTTCTGTCCACCACTAAATGGACAGACCTAAAGGTCTGTCCCTACAAGAAAAGATACCCCATTATCACTACTGCCCCTGCTACCATAAACAGGGCGTACCACCTTACCAGCCCCGTCTGGAGTCTGGGTACAATCTCCCCGCCTCCCAATATGAGGCCAGCCAATCCCCTTACCGTCATATCCAGCACGGAGGTATCCACTGCCTGCCAGAAGAAATTGGCCGCTCCCATGAACCTGTCCACAAAGACCGCCTGGTAAACCTTATCAAAATACCACCCGTTGGAAAGGGCGTCATATACGCCGCTAAAGGTCTGTCTCAACCTCTCCGGTATCTCCCTGTTGCCAGGCATGACGTAGAAGAAATAGGCCAGACTTATCCCTCCCAGGGCAGACAGAGAGGACACGGCCATCAGTACAATCTCCAGCAACCTGGGGGACGACCCTCCGTCAGTATGGTGTGCCGGTGGAAAGACAGGGGCAAGGAAGGAGCTTATCCTGTCTGCACCACCCAGGGCATGGGGCACACCCATGTAGCCTCCCACCGCCGCCAACACAGCCAGGAGCATCAGGGGGATGGTCATCACCGGGGCTGGATGATGCACCTCCTCCACGTGCGGGTCCCACCTCTTTTCACCCAGAAAGGCATTAAAGAAGAGCCTGAAACAATAGAATGCCGTAAGGCCGGCAGTAACTACCATTATTAGCCACAGGAGCGCCCCCCCATTGGTAAAGGTGGCCTCCAGTATGGCATCCTTGCTGAAGAAGCCTGCAAGGCCAGGTATGCCAGCCATGGCCAGCGCCCCCACCAGGAAGGTCCAGAAGGTGGAGGGTATCTGACCTTTAAGTGCCCCCATCCGCCTTATGTCCATCTCCTCATGGAGGGCATGGATGACTGCCCCTGCCCCAAGGAACAAGAGGGCCTTGGCAAAGGCATGGGTAAGGAGGTGGAAGATGGCCGCCGCCGGTGCACCAACCCCTAACCCGATGAACATGTGGCCTAGCTGACTGACCGTGGAGTAGGCAAGTATCCTCTTTATATCGTTATTCACCAAGGCAATGGTGGCAGAGATAACGGCAGTAAGGAGGCCAATAACCGCCACCGTAGACATAGCCGTGGGGGAGAGTTGGAATATAGGATAACACCTGGCCACCAGGTAGACGCCCGCAGTGACCATTGTGGCGGCATGGATGAGGGCACTCACGGGGGTGGGTGCCTCCATGGCATCGGGCAGCCACGTGTGGAGAGGCACCTGGGCCGACTTGCCCACTGCCCCGCCAAATATGAGGAGGGCTATCCAGGTGGCCATGACAGGCGTCAGCACCTCATGGGCCCTGGGCAAGACCTCTCCAAAATATATGCTCTTAAACTGGACAAAGACCAGCATTATCCCCAGGGTAAAGAAGAAGTCTCCAAAACGAGTAACTACAAACGCCTTCAGCCCTGCCCTGGCCGCCGACTGTTTATGATACAGGAAGCTTATCAGTAAATAGGAACACGTCCCCACGCCCTCCCAACCTATGTAGAGTACCAGGAAATTCCCCGCCAGTACCAGGAGGAGCATAAAGAAGACAAACAGGTTCAGGTAGAAGAAATACCTGGCAAAACTCTCGTCCCGGCTCATGTACCCCACAGAGTAGACGTGTATCAGGAAGCTTACCCCTGAGACCATGGTAATCATAACCATTGATAAGGGGTCAAGAAGCAGGTCTATCGGTGCACTGAAGTCCCCGGAGGGTATCCAGTTGTACATGCACAACTCTATGTGCCGCTGTTCAACGGGGAGCTTCAGGAAGGAATTGAAGAGGAGTAGAGACAGGGCGGCGGCAAGCCCTACACTGCCACAGGCTACGATACTTACGACAAAATTGCTCACCTGCCTCCCCAGGAGGCAATTGAAGAGCGCCCCGGCGAGGGGTAAGGCAGGTACGAGCCACAGCTTGCTGAAGAGACCCGTCGCCTCTACCACTTGAGTACCTCCATCTCGTCCACGTCCAGTGTGGCCCTGTTCCTGAACACTAGCAGGACTATGGAAAGGGCCACGGCAATCTCTACGGCCGCTATGACCATGGCAAAGAGGACAAAGACCTGACCCTCCAGGGAGCCTGTCTGACGGCAAAAGGATACAAAGGCCAGCCCTGCCCCATTAATCATAAGCTCTATACACATAAGGAGGACTATGACGTTCCTGCGGGTCAGGAAGCCTATCACCCCTATTCCAAAGAGGACAACCCCTACCATTAAGTACTGGTCAGTTGCTAGCATCTATTCCTCACCATTACATTCATAATACAAGGCCTCTGCAAAACCCTACTATTAGTGGTAGCCGCCACGATGAACCCTCCCCCTTGAGGGGGGAGGGAAGGGTGGGGGTGATTTGTCAATCCTACGGCATATCCATTTATGCCAGACTGGATCGGGTAGATTTGAAAATCACCCTCCCCCTTCCCCCTCCCCTCTAGGGAGGGGGAAACTAAAGGCACAGTCCGCCCCAGGCGGATTTGCAGAGGTCTCATAATATTCATTTCTTTATCCCCGAGAGTAGGGCTACGCCTACCACGGCCACCAGTAGTAGGATGCCTGTAAGCTCCACGGGTAAGAGGTATTGGGTGTAGAGTACACCCCCCAGGGACTTGATACTCCCAAAATCTGGCGGTAACGTCGCTACCTGGGGGGTCAGGCTGCTTGCCCTGTTAATGACGTAAATCAATTTCATCAAAAAGAACACGGCCACCAGCAGCCCCATACACCACAGTAGCCCCGGACGGAAGCGCTGTATCTCCGTCTTCTCATACTTTAGCATCATAACCACAAATAGGAACAACACCATTATTGCCCCGGCGTAAAGTATTACCTGTACCACGGCCAGGAACGGGGCACTGAGCATGGCGTACATCCACGCCACGGCGAGCAAGGCAACTATCAGGGAGAGGACGCTGTACATGACCTTCCTCTGCAGGATGACCGAGCCTGCCGAGGCCACCGCCAGTATTGCCGCTATGTAAAAGAATAGATTTTCCATTAAACCTTAAACTTTTGAACCTTTGAACTTTTTATAGTCCTAATGGGTTCGCCTCCATAGGTCCCTGGCCCGGGGCGTTGAGACTGCGTTGACAACCTGGGAGAGGCATCTCCTTAACAAGCTGTTCCTTGCGGTAAAGCAGATCCTCCCTGCTAAACCCTGGCTCCGGGTTCTTCCCTGTGTCCATATAAAGGGCGTCCACAGGGCAGGCCTCTTCACACATCCCACACCAGCAACACCTGGTTACGTCTATCTCAAAACTCACGGGATACTTTTCAATGGCAGGGTCAGGATGTTCTCCAGCCACGATATGGATGCACTGGACCGGACAGACGGTCTCACACAGCATACAGGCCACGCACCTCGGGGAACCATCTGGACGGGCGTTGATGCGGTGCCTGCCCCTCCATCTCCTGGACAACGGTATTTTCTCCTCCGGGTACTGTATGGTTACTGCCGCCGGTACCTCCGGGTACTTTCCAAGCAGATGGGCAATATGGAAGTACATGTTATAAATGAAATGGCGGGAGGTTATCCATAGCCCCTTTGCTATCTCAAAGAAGTAGAAACTCTCCTTGGTGGTCAGATTGTGGCCAACTATCTTCATCTTTTATCCTTTGATAAGAAGTAGCTAGTAGCCGCAGGCTTTAGCCTGCGAGAAACAACGCAACCTAAAGGTTGCGGCTACTATGTCTACTGACTACTGTTAAAAGACATATTTTATTAACCCCGTGACCGCTATATTAACAAGGGCCAGGGGGACCATAAATTTCCAGCCAAAGGCCATGAGCTGGTCGTAGCGGAACCGGGGGAGCGTCCACCTGACCAGGAGCATGAACCAGCAGAAGAACAGCACCTTCAGGCCAAAGGCTGAGACCTGGAGTAGGACTACTAGGAGGTGCGGCAGGGGGATGGTAAACAGTCCGGGAATGAATACCCCTTGGTTACTGAGAAAAGGTATCTGCCATCCTCCAAAATAAAGGGCCGTTACCACCCCCGCCACCGATATGACCTCTATAAATTCACCCATCCAGAAGGCACCGAACTTCATGCCGCTGTACTCAGTGAAGTAACCAATAATCTCCGACTCGCTCTCGGGCAGGTCAAAGGGGACACGCTTGGTCTCCGCCATGGCGGCAGTAAAGAACAGGATGAACCCCAGGGGCTGGGCCACTATCCCCCAGTAGGGTATGACCCCCAGGACGTATTGCCCCTGTCCCCTTGCTATGTCGTCTAACTCTATTGAGCCATAGGCCATGACGATCCCTACGATGGAGAGGCCCAGGGCAAGTTCATAGGAGATGAGCTGGGCCGCCGCCCTGATACTCCCCAGCAGGGAATACTTGTTCTCGGAAGACCAGCCAGCCAGCACCACGCTGTAGAAGCCAAGTCCGCCGAAGGCCACGATAAAGAGTATCCCCACGTTAAGGTCTGCTATCTGCAGGGGGATATCCCTCCCGGCGATATGGAGCGTATCCCCGAAGGGGATCACTGCAAAGACCACCAGGGCCGTAAAGAGGGCCAGGAAGGGGGCCAGGGTATGGACGAAGGCGTCCCCTGCTGGAGGCACCCAGTCCTCTTTTGTTAGCATCTTGATAGTATCGGCTATGGGGTGGAATAACCCGAATATCCTGAACCCCAGGACGTCTGCACGGTTTGCCCCTATGCGGTCCTGCATCACTGCGCTCTGCTTCCTCTCCGCCCAGCTCAGGATAGCCGCCACGTTTAAGACGAAGCCAAAGACTATGGCTATCTTTAACAAGGTTATAATTACGTCCAGATACATCCTATCCCTCGTTGAGTCTGCAGGGCACGGCATCGCCGTGCCCCTACCCCGTCTACTGTCTACTGACTACTGTCTGCTATCTTTATCCCCTGAGGACCTATCTTCTGGTAACTAAGTCCGTTAAAGGGGGCGACCTCCCTGGCCATGTCCTTGAAGACCTCTTCTGCACACCTGTAAGAGGGGTAGGCCCCCAGTCTCTTTCCAAGCCTGGTGAATATCTCCCAATCCGCCAGGGCCTCTCCCAGGGGTTCCAGGGCCTTGTTTATCTTCTGCAGACGGCCTTGATAGTTAGTGAACGTCCCTTCCTTTTCCACAAAGGTGGCGCCGGGCAGGATTACGTGGGCGAGCTTGCAACTGGCGCTAAAGTTGGTCCCCTGGAATATCAATAATTCTGCCCTGGAGAGGGCCTCCTCGGCCTTTTCGCCTATATACTTGACAGGGTCGCTACCGGCCAGATAAAGGGCCCTTATCTCACCTGTCTTAACCTTCTCCATCATGGCCTCTGCTGAAAGACCCGTACCGCTAAGCCCCAATAGCTCAGCACCCCTGGTATTAGGGTGTCTATCGGCCTTAAGGAGTAACTTGTCGCCTTCACCCTTATCAAGACCGGGGAGCTTGAAGTCAATATTGGCTACCTTGAGTACACAGCTAAAGAGACACTTAAGGGCATAAAGGTCCTCATTGGTGAGGTGTGGTGAGGGTATTACGCCAACGGCAGAGGGGCCATACCTCTCCACTACGGTCTTCAACCCACTGGCCGTCTCCCTTAGGGCGGTATCCCAGTCGCCCTTAACGAAATCCTCGCCCTTCTTCAGGGCTGGCGTGGTGAGCCTGTCTATGCTGTCTACAAAGGAGTATCCCCAGCGGCCCACGTCGCAGAGCCATATCTTGTTGACGTCGTTATTCTCCCTGGGCGTCAGTCTGAATACCCTCTGCCCCTTTATCCCATTGAAACTGCGGAGGGTAAAATGGACTACTGCGTTACAGCCATTAGAACACCCGGGACATATAGTGTCCGCCTTACATAAAAGCCATGACCTACACTTGAAGCGGAAGTCCTTTGCCGTCAGGGCACCTACGGGGCAGACGTCTACCAGATTCCCCTGATAGTTGTGCTCAATCTTCTTGCCAGGATAGGTCCCTATCTCGGAATGGTCTCCCCTGTTAAAGATTCCCAGGTTTTCTTCCCCTACCACCTCTCTGCAGAACCTTACGCACCTGCCGCATACCACGCACCTCTCAGAATCCAGTACCATCTTTGCCCCCAGGTCAACGACCTTATGTTTTTCCACCTTATTGTCTTTGAACCTGCTGGGCTGACTACTGTAGCGGAAGTAGTAGTCCTGGAGCGTGCATTCTCCGGCCTTGTCGCAGATTGGGCAGTCCAGGGGGTGGTTTATAAGGATAAACTCCAGTATGCTCTTACGTGCCTCCTCTACCTTGGGGGTACCGGTAAAGACTACCATATTGTCCCTGACCGCATTGGAACAGGAGGTAACCAGTTTGGGGGCATCCTTGACCTCCACCAGACACATCCTGCAGGCATCCACCTTGGTAAGCCTGGGGTGGTAGCAGAAGTGCGGGATGGCTATACCCAGCTTCTTGGCCGCCTCCAGGATGGTAGTACCCTGGTCTACGGTAACCTGTTGGTCATCAATGGTAAGGGTAGGCATTTCTTAGCCTAGTAGGGGCAGGGTTACCCTGCCCCTACTTTAATGTAGTCCTCAAACTCTTGTCTAAATTTGGTAACAAAACTGAGGGCTGGCCCTACGGCCGCATCCCCCAGGGGGCAGAGGGTACGGCCCCTTATACCATTAGCTATACTTACTATGGTGTCCAGGTCTGCACTCTCCCCTTCCCCTTTCTCAATCCTCTTGATTATCTTTGCCATCCAGCCCGTGCCTTCCCGGCATGGGGTACACTTGCCACAGGACTCGTGTGCGTAGAAACACATGAGTACCCTGAGGGTCTTGACTAAATCCGTGTCCTCGTCCATCACTATGACTGCCCCTGAACCCATCATACTGCCAATCTTGGCCAGGTTGGCGTATTCCATGGGGACGTCTATCTCTTCCGGCTTCAAGACTGGTGCAGAGGCGCCTCCGGGGATTACCGCCTTGAGCTTCTTGTCTCCCCGTATCCCGCCTGCATGTTTATAAATAATCTCCCTGAGGGGCGTACCCATGGGTAGCTCATAAACCCCTGGTTTCTTGACATGACCGCTGACGGGGAAGAGTTTCACCCCTCCTCCTATCCCGGGCGCCCCCAGGCCGTTAAACCACTCCCCCCCGTTCTTGACTATGTGGGGGATAGCGGCAATACTCTCCACGTTATTTATGACCGTTGGCCCCTGGAAGAGACCCACTATGGCCGGGAACGGGGGTTTCATCCTGGGTTGACCCTTCTTGCCTTCAAAGGACTCCAGTAGCCCCGTCTCTTCCCCGCATATATAGGCCCCTGCCCCGCGGTGGACTACCATGTCCAGGTCAAAACCCGTCTCCAGGATATTCTTCCCAAGGTAACCCTTGGCATAGGCCTCGTTAATGGCCCCTTCTAGCCTCTCTATAGACTTTACGTATTCCCCGCGGACGTATATGCCTGCCCAGTGGATGCCCACGGCAAAGCAGGTGATTATGGCCCCCTCCACCACTGCATGGGGGTCGCACTCCATAATCGGTCTGTCCTTATAAGTACCTGGCTCTCCTTCATCGGCATTGATAACGAGATATTTGGGCTTGGGTGCCTCTTTGGGGATGAAACTCCACTTCTTCCCTACAGGGAAGCCCGCCCCGCCCCTACCCTTAAGGCCCGACTTATCCACCTCCTGGATAATCTGCTCCGGCTTCATCTCCGTCAGGGCCTTCTTCAGGGCCTCGTAGCCCCCACCCTGGATATACACCCCCAGTGTGTGGGCATTCTTCTTACTAAAATTCCTGCTCAAGATAGGTTCGGGCATGGTTATTTTAATTTCGCTAGTAGTTCGTCTACCTTTTTAGTAGTGAGATTTTCATGAAAGTCATCGTTAACCTGCAGGACCGGGGCAGTGCCACAGTAGCCCAGACACTCCACCGTTGAGAGGGTAAATTTCTTGTCCGGGGTGGTCTCCCCCGCCCCTATCTGGAGCTTATCCTTGAGGTGCTCAAGGATGTCCTCCGCCCCCAGGAGGGTACAGGATATATTAGTGCACAGTTGTAGGTGGTACTTGCCCAGTGGTTTGGCCGCATACATGGTGTAGAAGGTAAGCACCTCGTGTACCCTTACCAGGGGGACTCCGAGGAGCTTTGCCACATACTCCTCCACCTCCGGGGTGATGACGGAGAACTCCTTCTGGGCCAGCCACATGGCGGGTAACAGGGCGGCACCCTTCTCTGGATACTTGGCCAGGATTGCCTTAAACCTTTCCTTTGTCTTCTCTGAGAACGCTACTGCCATGGTTTTTCAGTGGTGGGGGCACGTTGTCCGCCTTAGGCGGATGCCCCTACTAATAATTATTTATCTATCACACTCTCCGCCAATCATATTGACTGAACCAAAAGTAGGGACTATGTCGGCCACCATCCCGCCGTTAACCAGCCTTGAGACGCCCGACATTATCATAAAACACGGCGGCCTGCACCTCAGCCTGTACGGCCTGCCACTGCCATCACTAACCACATAGAAACCAAGCTCACCGTTAGCACCCTCCACTGCCTGATATACCTCACCCCTGGGGGGCGTGATGCCGTGTCCATTCATGAAGAGTTTGAAATGATTTATCAAGGACTCCATCTTGCCGTAGACGTCTTTCTTGGAGGGAAAGGTCATCCTTGGGTCGTCTATCTTTATTGGACCTGGGGGCATGCTGAACAGGGCCTGCTCGCATATCCTCATGGACTGCTGTATCTCCTCCATCCTTACCAGGTAACGGTCGTAGTTATCGCCATTGGTCCCCACCGGCACCTCAAAGTTCATCTTGTCGTACACCATGTAAGGCTGGGCCTTCCTGACGTCATAGGCCACGCCTGTAGAGCGGAGGCATGGGCCAGTAAAGCCATAAGACATGGCCTCATCAGCAGTTATTGCCCCTACCCCCTTCGTCCTGTCCACAAAGATACGGTTCTTTGTCAGGAGGCCATGAATCTCCTGTAACACCTCTCTAGTGGCCTTGAAGGCCTCCAGTGCCCTACCCTGGAAGCCCTCTGGCAGGTCGTCTTTTACCCCACCAATCCTTACATAGCTTGGGGTTACTCCCCTACCGCCAGCAACCTCCTCAATAAGCCTCCAGAGCATCTCCCTGGCCTTTATCATGTAGAGGAAGGCCGTTATGGCCCCCAGTTCCATGGCTGAGGCCCCTACATTGGTAAGGTGATCAGTAATACGGCATATCTCACTCATGATTACCCGTATATATTTGCATCGTTCCGGCACGTCCACCCCGAAGAGTTTTTCCACGGCCATGGCGTAGCCAAAATTATTAATGAGGGGAGAGACGTAGTTGAGTCTATCGGTATAGATGATGGCCTGGTGATAGGTACGGTTCTCGCAGGTCTTCTCAAAACCCCTATGGAGGTAGCCTATTTCCACGTCACTGCTAACCACCGTCTCCCCGTCCAGTTCCAGGAACATCCTGATAGTCCCATGCATGGCGGGGTGGGAGGGCCCCATGTGGAGCGTCATCTCCCTGATGTTCAATTCCCTGGCTAAGGTGGCCGTCTTTTCCATATTATTTCTGGCAGGTCAGTTTTTAGGGCCTATTAGGGGCTGACGCCCGGTCAGGGGATAATCCTTCCTGAGGGGATGGCCTTCAAACTGCTCGTAGAGGAGTATCCTCTTCAAATCTGGATGTCCATTAAACCTTATACCGAACATATCCCAGCACTCCCTCTCCAGCCAGTTGGCCACTGCCCACAGGGGGGTAAGGGAGTCAATGGTAGGGTCCGCTTCCGTCAGTGGCGCCTTTATCCTTACCCTGTGGTTATACTTTATAGAATAGAGGTGATAAACCACCTCAAAACGGTCCGCTTGTGGTGAGTTACCCATCTGCAAGTAATCCACCGCCGTCAGGTCCATGAGGAAATTGTAGGAGAGGTCCGTGGACTCCTTCAGGAAGCGGCAGATATCCACAACATCAACCCTCTTTACGACTGCCGTATCATCGCCCCTGAAGGAGTGGGTGTCTATAATAGAAGCAGGAAACCGCTCTCTTAATTTTCTTAGGGTAAGACTTTCTTCCATTACAACTCTTGCTTCTGATTCTGTATCTTTTCCTGGAGTTTTATAATCCCATCCAGGACGGTCTCGGGTCTGGGTGGACAGCCAGGGATATAGACGTCCACGGGAACGATAGTGTCTATCCCCTGTACAGTAGCATAGTTATCGTAAGGTCCCCCTGAACAGGTACAGCCGCCAAAGGCCACCACCCACTTGGGCTCGCACATCTGCTCCCACACCCTCTTGAGTATGGGGGCCTGCTTGTGGCTTATCGTCCCCACCACAAAGAGGACGTCTGCCTGGCGGGGCGAAAACCTCGGCAGCCCTGCCCCAAAGCGGTCTATATCGTAATGGCTTGCCGCCGTGGCCATGTACTCCATCCCACAGCAGGCGGTTACGAATGGGTAGAGGAATAGGGAATACTTCCTGGCCCACCCAAGGACCTTGTCCGTTCTGGTCAGGACTACGCTCTCGCCCAAGGCGGATTCTATCGCCACTCCAAAGCCCCTTCCTTCCAGGCGTACAGGAGACCCACCGCAAGGATGGCGGTGAAGACCATCATCTCCAGTAGCCCAAAAAGGGCCAGCTTATCAAAAAGCACTGCCCAGGGATAAAAGAACACCACTTCAACGTCAAAGACAAGGAAAAGGACTGCCAGGAGGTAGAATTTTACAGGGAATGCGACCCTTGCAGGCCCCGAAGGCTCCATCCCGCATTCAAAGGGCAAGGCCTTTACGGGGGTGAGTCTCTTAGGCCCCAGTACCGAGGTCAGAAATATTAGTAACCCCGCAATAAAGGCTGCAGTAAAGAAAGTAAGTGCAACGGCTAGCCCGTGTCCCTCCATGGCAGCCCCTTTCTCCTTTCAGTGTGAGGCAAACACTATACAAAATTTTTTATTGAAGTCAAATGTTTTTTGGGGTGTCCCACTTCCTGTCACACTGAGCCGAAGCCCGTAGGGGCGAACGGCCGTTCGCCCCTACTAAAGACGAAGGGGAAGCGAAGAATCT
>JASEHG010000359.1 GCA_030018855.1 Candidatus Brocadiaceae bacterium | reverse complement strand
AAGCACCCCGGGGTCCGTACTCTGCACCCCGACCTCTACCACCCTGACCCCTGCCTCGGCCAGGAGTTCTGCGAGTTCCTCGTCTAATAGTTCTGCTTTTATCTCCGTATGCACCGTGCTTTTGTGGCGGTTGTTCCTGGCGATGAAACGGAGTATCCTCTTGGCCCTCTCCCTGTTCAGGTTAAAGGTGGGGTCCATCAGGAAGAGCCTCTTTGGCCCGGCAGAGAGGATAAGCCCTAATTCTTCCTCCACCCTTTCTACGGAGAAATAGCGTACCCCGCGGGAATATTTTGGATAGAAACAGAAGTGGCAATGCAGGGGGCATCCCCTCATGGTCTCCAGGGCCACGTGTTCCTTGACCTGCTCGTCCTTCAGGTCAATTATCCCCGTCAGGAACGGGGAGGGTATGTCGTCCAGGGTCTTCACCGCAGGTCTGTCCCTGTTCTCGTATATGCCCCTTCCCCTGCGATAAGTGATGCCAGGTACGTCCCTCAGGTCCCTGTGATGGAGGAGGTGCCTTAATACCTCGCTGAAGGTAATCTCTCCCTCCCCCTTTACGATGACGTCTATGGAGGGGTGCTCGCACATGAGTCTCTTTGAGACGTCTGAGACGGAGTCTCCGCCCAGGACTATCTTAATCCCCGGCAGTACCAGTTTCAGGATGCGGCAGACCTCAAGGGTCTTCCGCAGGTTCCAGCAATAGACCGAAAAGCCTGCGAGTTCGGGCCTCTTTTGCCAGATTTTCTGGACGACGTCTTCTTTTGGCCCATCGGGGATAAAGAGTATCTCTATGTCTACCTTATTCCTTAGCTCCGAATCCCCATGTACGGCATGGGCCTTCAGGTAGGAGAGGGCCAGGGAATAATTAAAATTGTCTATGTCAGGGTTGGGATAGGCTATGCTTACGAGGGCGACCTTCATGGGTCTTGTCC
>JASEHG010000358.1 GCA_030018855.1 Candidatus Brocadiaceae bacterium | reverse complement strand
CCCTTCGGCAACTCCCAGGCAATTTATCTCCTGGAGGTTGACTCCAAGGAGTTTCTCTTCCTTTCCCGTCACGGCGAGAGGGGATACGAGGTCTCGGCCCCTTACGTAAACTATAGGGCAAATATCTACGCCCTGAAGGATATGGGCGTCAAGAAGGTAGTGGCATGGTCGGGTCCCGGGGCCATAAGCAGGGATTTCTCCATAGGGGATTTTGTCGTGGCAGATGATGTGGTGGATGAGACGAGGGGGAGGCCCAGCACGTTCTTTGAGGGGAAAGGTATCGGGTTTATAAGGCAAAACCCTGTCTTCTGCCCCGGTCTGCGGCAGGCGCTTATAGACGTCTTGAATGGGCTTGGTCTAAGGTATAAGGACCGCGGTGTCTACGTGTGTACTCAGGGGCCCAGGCTTGAGACGCGGGCAGAGATTCGGAAGTTTGCCTCCTACGGCGGTGAACTGGTGGGGATGACCCTCGTACCCGAGGTGTTTTTGGCCTCGGAGCTTGAAATATGCTATGCGGCGTTGTGCTACGTGACAAATTATGCGGAAGGTGTGGTTGAAAGACCCTTCCGTGCGGAGGAACTCTTCGGCGGCCTTTCAACGGACGATGAGAAGAAGCGGGTTGCCCGCGCCGTGGAGAAGTTTCCTGAAATCATCGCTAAATTGGCAGTGCATATAGAGAACGTGAACGTACCCTGCCACTGCTCGCACTCCATGCGGCGTTACAAGGCGGAAGGCAAGATAGGGGAGGATTGGCGGGATTGGATAAAGACTTGAATACTTTTACCCTTAGGGCTGGTTACGTAATTCCCTCTCCCGGAGAGGTGCTGAAGGGAGGTTGTGTCGCAGTCCAGGGGGGCAAGATAGTAGACGTAAGATCCTCCGGGAAACATAAGGCTGACGGGGAGGAAATTGATTTGGGGGAGGCGGTGATAATCCCCGGCCTTATCAATGCACATGCGCATCTGGAACTTACCGACCTGGAGGGCAAGATACCGCCCCCAAAGAGCTTTACGCAGTGGCTTGGTAAGATGGCGGCCTTCCGCATTGAGGACCCCAACAGGGACCTTTCCCATGCCG
>JASEHG010000357.1 GCA_030018855.1 Candidatus Brocadiaceae bacterium | reverse complement strand
GTCGTGCCTTAGGCAGCTTCGTCCGCCTGAGGCGGAGCGAACAATACGCCCCTACCCCATCAAATAACAAAAAATAGAAACAGGAATACCAACTCCGAGACCTCGTTCGTCATACCGAGGGTGTCTCCAGTTGCTCCCCCTATACGACTCCTGGTATAAGCTGTCAAAAGTAATACTGCGGCACATACCACGGCAAGCATCATTATACCCCTTGTCTGATAAAATGTACCTACAAGAAAAAGGGGCAAGATAGAGGCCGCCAGGCAATGTCTCACTCCTGTATGGGTTACTAATCCTGAGGCCGTCCCCGTCCCTTCCCTCGCATAAAGGGATATGGCCGCCGCAAGGGTCTGTGCCCACCTGCCTATTATGGCCATGATTAGTAAAACAATTCCCTTTTTTAATGCCTCTCCCGATGGCAGGAATGCGAGATGCTTCGCTTCGCTCAGCATGACATCCGGTAGAAAGTCAGGCAAGTTCTGTAGAAATACGAACCGTAGCCCCATGTCCCCCACAATCCCTATGGTACCAAAACTCCCGATACAACTATCCTTCATAATATCCAGTCTGCCCTGCCTGTCCCATCCGCCCAGTAGACCATCCATGGAGTCTGCCAGGCCGTCCACGTGTAATCCGCCTGTAAGGGAGACGTAAAAGAGGATTATCAGGGCGTCGGCTAGGGCCGAGGGCAATCCCACGGCAAGCGGATAGTAAACCAGTACCAGACATAGGCCGATAATTAGTCCGACCAGGGGGTAAAAAACCATTACCCTCCCCATCCTCTCAGGTGGTAGCTCCCTCCCCCTACCCAGAGGGATAACAGTCAAGAATCTTATTGCCCAGAGGAGTTCTTGCATGGTTGGATAATATTGAGACCTCTGCAAAAGTCTCAACCACACTACTTGTCATTCTGAGCGAAGCGAAGTAGGGGCGAACGGCCGTTCGCCCCTACTCATAGGAGATTCTTTCCGCCTCAGGCGGACCTGAGCGAAGCCGAAGGAATGACACTGCGCATGTTTTTCAGAGGTCTCAACCTGCCAAATTCTGCCTACTCCCTACTGGTACTGCCAGGGTCTAGTTACTGGTTTCCTCTTAGGAAAGACCAGCA
>JASEHG010000356.1 GCA_030018855.1 Candidatus Brocadiaceae bacterium | reverse complement strand
CGGGGGACTGATGGATATGCTGATGAAAATGTACTTCCTTTGCCCCTTCCGTTATTTTGTTGTGGAATTCTGGCAGTACATCTTTTTCAATCGGGACGGCCTTTTTAACGGGCTTGGATGCCTTGACAATAGCCCGCACCTCCTTCGCTTCAAGCAGATAGTATCCCTTCTCTGCCAGCTTCTTCTCTAAGTCTTTTTCGTTCTCCGCCTTTAGTTGGCCTCTATGCTCCTTGCCGTAATCGTCTATCCCCCTGTAATCGTAAAGTGGCATGGCTACCTCCTATGGCATTTTCACTTCATACAAAAATATCTACTTTTCAAAAGGGTCCTTATAATTTTTCATAGGTCTAATTTCTTTATATTTTGGATCGTAAATAAGGCAGTTAATCTTTTCGGGCAGAGATAATTTCATTCCTTCAATATTGAATGTAGAACCCATGACCTGCTTCTTTGGATTAAAAAATTTAGCAACCATTTCCAGTTCTGAGTAGAGGATTGATTTCTGTATTTCTGGGCTAGGTGGGTTGAGGAAGTTTACGTTTAACAGCTCTGGATTGCCACCCCCGGGCCCACTGTTATATTCTGCTTGGTAATAGACAGTGCTTTTGGCATCGGCCAGATTACTACATAAAATGATGACGGATAAAAGCGATAGAGTATATTTCATTATTTTGCCTCCTCCTCAAGGCTTACAAACCTTGCACGGAACATACCCCGCCTTAGCAGCCTCCTCTTTACTCTGGAAAACGACTAGATTCTCAGGCTTTATCTTCTGTGCCCATGTGCAAGATGGGTAATGAAACTTATCCGATTTCTTTGACCCCCAATACTCTGCCAGGGCCGTCGTACACGGCAGTAAAATGACTGCCAACAATACTGCAAGAAAGAGCCTCTGTACTTTCATTTTACAGCCTCCGCCCGTGTCCGAGTTTTTGCCTTTTAAGAGCGGTTGTTCCTACTAAAGAAACTCTATAAAAGGAATCTTGGCTTGTCAAATAAAAAATTTCTATCTTTGTGGATGATATAGACACGAGTTACAACTTAGACCTTCTGACATTCTTTTGGCAAGCTCTGGACAAGTTTCTAGGATGTAAGGGGGCGAGGCCCCTCATGCCGAAGGCAGATCCGCCTTTGGCGGACTTACCACCTCCCAAAGCCAGGGATTAGGGGAA
>JASEHG010000355.1 GCA_030018855.1 Candidatus Brocadiaceae bacterium | reverse complement strand
GAAGTTTACATTTGCACCCTCAGAGTAATCATAAGGATACAGCCTGTCATCAGATCGCCATTCGTAAATTTGCTCATTGGCGTCCTTGGTACCAACCTGTTTATCTACGGGCGTTACTCGCAAATCCGCAAGGGTGGGGGTGGCCCACAGAACCACTAAGGCCATCGCAATCAGTAGCTTCTTCATTCCCTGTTTCTCCTAAAAAAAGTTATCTAAACGTTTAGAGTTCTCTATACCAACAAAAAAGGCAGGCTAGTCTTGGGGGTCGAGGCCCCTCGACAGCCTGCCTTGAATTGTTGGCCCTAAATTAAGGGACTTTATTTACCTAGTTTTACCCGCAGTTCAGCCTCTAGTTCTGCAAAGTGTTTAGTGTCCTCTATATCTCCTAGGCGTATATTACGCCAGTCTTTCCCTGTGTTTAAATATTCCACAAGAACTGGTATTAAACGACCAACGATACCGATTATGATTGGTAAAAAGAGGCCCATTTTATTGCACCTTCACTTTCAGGCCGAAGTTTTTAGCCAGGCCCACTAGGTCAAATACTAACTGCGTAAAGTTTTGCATGTGCACTACAACAAGTTCTTGGGTTGTCTTGCCTTCCTCTAGGTCTTTAAGCATTTTCTTTGCGAGATTGTCCGCATCCACGGCCCTATCGCCTATCGCATAGAGCTTATCCCGTGTGGATTTGTCTATCTTGCCATCAATGTAGGCAGTAACTATCTCATGCTGGACGGCTACCAAAGTCTGGTGATAGCCATACCATACAGTCTTGAGGTCTCCCGTGGTCTTTTGCGTCAGGGCACAACCGCAGAAGAAAAGAACCAGAAGGATGGGTAAGTAGATTTTATGCATTATTTGGGTACTCCGCTTTTCTCTACGGCCTGTCTCAAAAATATAGCCATGAATCCGCCCACGATAAGCATTATGCTTTGTCCCATATCGGGAACACCAGTAAATATTCCTTCTATGCCTGCCACGATTGACGCAACACCAGCCCAAAAAGTTTTAGAGCGTATTAAATCTTTAAAATTCATCCGTATCTCCCTTATTTTCTAAAGTTTGAAGCCGTTGTTCTATATCATTTAGTTTCTTCTGTTGTTGATACTCCTTTACGTGAAGATATGGTGTGCATCCCGGGAGGCCAATCCAAAGGCTTGTAATAAAGAACACGTATAGTACCCGTCTCGTCATAATATGGCTTTCGTGATTCATCATCTATAAACAATCCAAAATCACATAGCA
>JASEHG010000354.1 GCA_030018855.1 Candidatus Brocadiaceae bacterium | reverse complement strand
ACGTTAAAATGTTTATTCAGGAGTTCCGTAGAACTGAAGGTAATCTCGTTAGTAAAGACCAGACGGCCCCCTATCCTTTGTATGGTCTCCTCTTCCTCAATAATTCCCCCAGTGAGGTCTTCCTCCGGGGCGGCGTACTCGCTCCCCTTTACGTACAGATTGGGGCGGAGGAGTTCTATGGTATTTACCGCCGTGGGCCATTTGTTTATCGCCACATAATCTACATGCTGGATGGCCCCCAGGGTTTCGGCCCTTAGGTGCTGGTTAAAGACTGGCCTGCCAGGACCCTTACCCACGTAAATATCAGGGGTTAAAGTGACCACAAGGACGTCGCCTTGTTCCTTTGCCGCCGCCAGATGGTGGATGTGCCCGGGGTGAAGCAAGTCAAAGACCCCATGGCAGTGCACAACGGTCTTCCCCTTCTCCCTTAGACCTTTTATAATCTCAGCAAGTTCTTCCAGAGACTTGACCTTCTTGTGAAAGTCACGCACCTTCATACACGCAGTGCCTCCCAACCTGCCCGCCTCTGGCGGACTCTATTTAGAAAGGTATTCAAACCACTCCCTCGTTGCCTCAGAGATAGTCTCAGGCGTCCACACAGGTGCCTCACGCCAGTAATCTATATTCTCTAATAAAACCTTCACGCCCTTTTCTAACGTTATCTTGGGGTTCCAACCCAATAAACTTTTTATCCTGGTAATATCCGCCTGGGTGCAACGTGGTTCACCAGGACGTTCCGGTATGTATACCACCTCACCACCCAGTAGTTCTACCAGGCAGTTAACACTATATGCCTTGCCGGAACCTACATTCAAGACCAGCCCCGCATGTCCAGACCCTGCGGCCATGACTACGGCTTCCACCACGTCCGTAACAAAGGTGAAATCCCTGGTCTGGTTGCCATCACCTACTACAGTAAATGGCTTTCCTTTGAGCTTCTGGGCAAGAAATACCCCAAAGACCGCCCCATAAGTCCCAGAGGTTCTGGACCTGGGACCATATACGTTAAAGAAACGGAGGGAAAGCACCGGGAGCTTATATATCTTTCCCCAGTGCAATACGCACTCTTCCCCCAGGTACTTAGTAAGGGCATAGGGGTATTGAGGGTTTATAGGGGCCGTTTCGGGGGTTGGATATATATCAGGGATTCCATAACAAGAAGAGGAAGCCGCGTATATGAATCGCTTTACACCTGCCTGACGGGAGGCCTCAAGAACCGCCACCGTCCCGTCTAGATTTGACCTATAATATTCCAGGGGG
>JASEHG010000353.1 GCA_030018855.1 Candidatus Brocadiaceae bacterium | reverse complement strand
ATTGGTTTTCTCAGCAACGAGTGGCCGGGGTACATCTCCCCTTGGGGAAAATCTGTGGATTTTATTTATTTCCCATAAAAGCGATGGAACGGGTGTGCATAAACCAACCATAAGGAGTAAGCACAACCCCAGGTGCAGGGATTTCTGACGGTGCAGGGCCCCCATTACCCTTTCCTTATGGTTTATAAGCATTGTTCCGGTAAATACGGTTAGTGCCAACAGCATGAGGGGGAATTGATACCTTATGGCACTAGAAATTCCGACTAGGAAGGCAATAAATGCAATTTCGCGTACTCCGCCACCCTCAACTAGCCTGACGATGAAGTACATAATCCAGGGAAACCATAAGAAGGAATCTAAATAAAAGTGGTTGCTAAAGGATAGAGAGGTCATGTCTCCTAAAAGGAGGATTAGGAGCGAAATAAAGGTACTTAATGCGTATGTGAATATCCTCCTGAACAAGAAGTAAGCCCCCAGGACGAGTATTAAAGTCCGCAGGATGTATATATAGTGGAAGGTGGCGTATATTGATAAGTGAAATAACTTTAAGCACATGGTGCTTAGTAATATGCTCGGGTCCAAGAGGGTAAGCCTGACCCAGTCATAGTAGAGAGGCTCGCCGGCATGCAGGTAGGGGTTCCACAACGGCCAATATCCATTCCATAGTGACTCTATGAAACAGTGGTATGCCCCGTAGTCGGTAACGGCATCACTGCAGAAGGTCTTCCGCTGTGTAATCAGGAGGTCCTTTAATGGTATTAAATAACACAACAGCACCAGGGCCAAGAAAAATATCTCTTTGCCATATTGACCCTCTGAATGCCTGCCTGTGGCAAGCCACGCCAGAGATTCTTTTAGCCTGGATGCGACATCTCTGAAGTATTTTGTCTCGGAAAGACCCGCCAGTGAGACGCCTTTCAGGGGGGGAAGTGAGTTACCTGCTATCAGTACAAAAATTCCGGCAAGCCATCCGATTAAAAGCCCCTTCCAGGGTGCCTCTGGTTTACTGTGTGCCAGGACAAGGTCGCCTAGAGAAACAAATTCTCTCCCAATACCCTCACCCGAGTGTCCACTGGTTATCCATAGTCTATAGTATCGGTATGGTTGCTCGTTTTTAAAACTCCAGCGTATCCACCCCTTTTTAGGTGGACATATCTGCTGGTTCACGTCTGCAATCTTTTCAAAGCTGACGCCATCCGCACTCCCTTCCAGCCTGGCGGTCTTCCAAAAGTGTGATGGGCAGTCGTGTCTAGGTCTTGCACTAAG
>JASEHG010000352.1 GCA_030018855.1 Candidatus Brocadiaceae bacterium | reverse complement strand
CTGCCCTGAGCAGGAGTTCCCTCTGCCGTCCCAGGAGGTCTTCCCCTGCCAACCCCATTTTTATAGCTATCCTGGTGGCCAGGAGCATCCCGATAGCCACCGCCTGCCCGTGCCTGTATCCCTTGTATCCACCCAGGGCCTCCAGGGCATGACCAAAGGTGTGGCCGTAGTTGAGGATAGACCTCAGCCCGCTCTCCTCCCTCTCGTCTTTGCTCACTACCCAGGCCTTTATCTTACAGCAGGAGGTAATCACCCTTTCTGTGTGCCACGGCTCCAGCCTGAGCACCCCCGTAAGGTGCTCCTCCAGGAAGCGGAAGAGGGAAGGGTCTCTTATGACGCCGTATTTTATCACCTCTACCATCCCTTCCGTCACCTCCCCTGCAGGTAGCGTCCTGAGTGTGTCAGGGTCAATAAAGACTGCCCTGGGTTGGTAGAAGCACCCTACCAGGTTCTTCCCCTCGGGGAGGTTGACGGCCGTCTTACCGCCGATGCTGGAGTCCACCTGGGCCACGAGGGTGGTGGGTACTTGTACGTAGGGCACACCGCGCATAAAGGTGGCGGCCGCATAGCCTGCAACGTCTCCCACTACTCCCCCTCCCAGTGCCACTATAAGTCCCCTGCGGTCCATCCCATGCCCCAGGAGGGCGTGGTAAAGGGATTCCACCGTGGCCAGATTTTTCTGCCCTTCTCCGCCTGAGGCGGATTCCAGGGCAACCACCTTTGGCTTGTAAGGGGCAAGGGTTTCGGCTACAATTGGCCCGTAGAGCTTTTCTACGTCCTTATCTGTAACTATTAATACCTTTGTGAAGTTGCCGTAATTGCTGAGTAGCCTGCCCAGTTCTTTTAGTAAGCCGCTGGCGATGAGGATGTCATAACTCCTGGTCCCCAGTTTGACTCTTATGGTCTTCATGTTGGATGTCCAGAGGATAGGTCTTTTTAGAACTTATGTCAAGGGATTCTGGTTTTAGGAGTTACCAGGAGGCCGTGGACTTCCTTTCTCAGGGGCCTGACCTGGAGAGACTGACTCCTGATAATAGGTACCACCTGCCTCATTTTAACCTGGAGAGGGTGGAGAGACTCCTTGCCCATGTCGGCAGTCCACAGGAGGGGCTAAAGGTAGTACACGTGGCAGGGACAAAGGGCAAGGGCTCCACGGCCGCCATGATTGCCCGGTTCTTGGAAGAGGCCGGGTGCAGGGTGGGGCTGTTTACCTCCCCCCATCTGATACGCCTGGAAGAGAGGATAAAGATAAACGGGGAGACGATACCCAAAGAGGAGGCGTGTCGTCTCCTCGG
>JASEHG010000351.1 GCA_030018855.1 Candidatus Brocadiaceae bacterium | reverse complement strand
CGGACTTCTGTGAGGGTGCGTGCGACGGCGGGGTTGCGGAGGTTTGGGAGTTGGAGGAACACGGGTGGCAGTGAGTCCAGTGGTTCCTGGTCTTCGGGGTTTCCGTAGACCTCCTTCACTGCGGTCTTGTATGGTGTGCCCTTCTCCATGAGGGGTAGGAGTTTTGCCAGTGCCTGGCGGGAGAGGTTACAGTAGCCGTTTTCCAGCTTGAGGTGGCTGAACTCTTCTGCCTTCTCTTTATCAAGCCCCCATTTTGTCATGCCCCTTTTCATTAGTGCTTGTTCTTTCTCAAAACTGCGTACGTCTTCTACGATTTGTTCTTGCTGTTCCGGCGAGAATCCCTTCCAGCGTTCTTCTCCGAAGATTTCTATGAGTTTGGAGGCGGTGCGGTTGCCGGTGAGCTTACTATCCTTTGCCTTCTTCTCTCCGAACGCCTCAAAGTTGAAGCGGCCTTTCGGTAGTTTCAATAGCGTACGGGCCTTCCCAAAAGTAAGGTCTCCCTGTGTCTCAAGGGCCTCTATTAAGGCAGTGCGTTCCTCCGGGCTGAGCTTGCGTCTTTCTTTGGTGGAAGCGTAAATAAACTCTAGGTCGGTGACCTTCTGGAGGAGGCGGAATCGCTGGGCGGCTAGTATGGCCCGTGGGGCACGCCTGCGGTCGGGTTCGTGTTCGCAGGTGCCGATAAATCCTTTCCTGATTTTGAGTGGCCGCTGATAGAAGATGGCGTTAGAAACCTTCCTCTTGAGGTCTTCGGTGAGTATTGTTGGGTAGTGGGGTGTCTGGGCGTTCCAGATGGCCTCAAACTCTTCTTTGTACATCTTGCGGGAGGTGTAGTGTGTGCGGATGCGTTCTTCCTCTGGATTGAGTTTGGAAAAATACTCTCCCAGCGTACGGGTGCCGGACTCGTTTATCTCTTTTTGCAGGTCGCTGATGCCTGCCTTTACTTTTCCTTCGTCTTCGTCCTTTTTGGGTGGGGCCTTGCGGTTGGATTGGAACCCCCTGCGTTGTGCGAGGTGGTATAGTGCGCGGCCTATTTCCAATTCGGAGAGCTTTTCGTCTAAGGCCCGTGCACGGAGGAAGTAGGGGAGGACGTGAAAGAACTGATTCCTTTCTTGTTCTTTCTCTCTTATACCCAGGCCACGCCTTTTTACCCAGGCTTCGGAGAGTTCTTTGTCCAGCTTGGGTAAGACATCTGCGGGTTTTCCCTCTGGTAGTAGTCTTGAGGACTGGAGGAGAGACCAGAGGAGTCTCATCCTTCTGGCACGGCGTGCGATGAGTTTGCGGTGGCCACGGGCCTCACGCCGGG
>JASEHG010000350.1 GCA_030018855.1 Candidatus Brocadiaceae bacterium | reverse complement strand
AGTGTTCTGAATGCAGAATGCGGAGTGCGGAATGCGGAATTAGTAATTCCGAAATCCGAAATCTGCAATCCGCATTGAGAGACGGTTTTCCCTGTCTACTGACTACTGACTACTGTCTACTGTCTACTGTTTAAAGGAGGTTGAGATGATACCTGTCGTTATAGGTTCTGTTACAGAATTCTCAGGCAAGAGTCTGATATGGCTGGGGGTAGGGCTGAGGTTCAAAGAGGACGGCTTCAGGATGGGGTTCTTTAAACCCCTCGGGGCCTTACCCACCAGGGTGGAGGGTGTCCTTGTGGACGAAGATGCGGTCTTTCTCAAGAGGGCCATCGCAATAGAAGAACCCCTGGACTCTATATGCCCGGTGGTGATTACTGAGGAGGTACTTAGTGGTCTCTTGAGAGAAGCGGCATCTACTACAGGCGGACCCCCGGCCAAGAAGTCGCTGGTGAGACAGAAGGTTATGGAGAACTTCCAGAGACTTTCTAGAGATAAGGATATCCTCCTGGTCCATGCCTTAGGGGGGCTGGATAGTGGCACCACGGTGGGTCTTTCAATGGTAGATTTTGTAGTAGAGACCAAGGGAAGGGTAGTACTGGTGGATAAATTTGAGGACCCCATAGAGACACTGGATGCCTTCCTGCACGCCAGGGAGGTATTGGAGGACAAGCTTTTGGGTGTGGTTTTTAACCTCATCCCGCCCGCCAAAGTGAGACATATAAAGGAGGTGGTGTCGCCCTATCTTAAATCTAAAGGGATAGATACCCTGGGGGTAATCCCAAAGGACCCACTGATAGGGGCAGTACCCATACGTGAGTTAGTAAAGGTACTGGAAGGGGAAGTCCTCTACGGGGAGGAATCCGCCTTAGGCGGAGAGGAACTGGTGGAGCATATAATGGTGGGGGCTATGAACGTGGAGAGCGCACTCAAGTACTTCCGCAGGGTGGCTAATAAGGCGGTCATTACTGGTGGTGACAGGAGCGACATACAACTGGCGGCACTGGAGACCCCGACCAGATGCCTTATCCTTACAGGGGGGTTCTATCCCAGTGAGTCCATCCTCAGCCGCGCCAGGGAGAACCGCATCCCCGTGATAATAGTAAAGGTTGATACCGCCACGGCCGTAGAGACCTGTGACAGCCTCTCCAGCCATCTCCAGAGGTGGAGCGAGGCCAAGCTGCCAAAGATACGTGAGGTGGTAGACAGGGAGATAGACTTCCCCCTCCTCTATGAGAAGCTGGAGCTTAAAAAAAAGTAGACAGTAGACAGGGAAAACCGTCCCTCAATGCGGATTGCAGATTTCG
>JASEHG010000034.1 GCA_030018855.1 Candidatus Brocadiaceae bacterium | reverse complement strand
GTCCGCCTGAGGCGGAGAGGACGGTGTATTTATGCGGTTCGTCTACAAAATCCATAAAGGCCTCATCTACCACCATTAGGCATTGCGGAAGGCCCTCTGCCAGGGCGAGTATCTCTTCCTTCTTAATGAGGCCCCCGGTAGGGTTATTCGGGTTGCAGAGGAAGACCATCTGGGACTGTCCACCGGTAGGGGCGTATTGCAATACGCCCCTACGACCTGAGGCGGGCTTCAGGTTGGGTCTAAAGGAGGTATCTTCAGTAGAGACCAGTTTCTCCACGTCAGCCCCTGCCAGCCTCAAGGCCCTGCCGTACTCGCTATAAGTAGGCTCAAAGACTAACCCCTTTTGCGGCCTGAAGGCCCTGGGTATGAGGTACATAAGTTCTGTGGAGCCATTGCCAATAAGGACCTCTTCCTCCTTGTGACGGGTCTTTTGACAGATGGCCCTGCGGAGCCTGGTGCAATTTATATCGGGGTAGTGGAGGATAGAAGAAAGACCCTCTCTCAGGGCCTTTGAGAGGGCAGGTGGATAACCCAGGGGGTTGATGTTGGCGCTAAAATCCACTAGCCCTCCGGGCTCAAGCCCGTAATGGGAGCAAATCTCCTGTATGTTACCTCCGTGACCGCTGTGCATGATAGGCGTTTCCCTCTGTCATGCTGAGCGAAGCGAAGCATCTAGATTCTTCGCTAGCGCTCAGAATGACATTACAAACCGTATCTCTCCTTGAGCCGCAGGGACAGTTGGTAATTCAGGTCCATGGCCTTTTCGGACTCGGCGATGGTAAGTGTGCCAGTACCACAGCTGGGGGTCAGGATGGACCTCTCCAGGACGAGCTCCCTGGCCATGCCTTTCTGAGACAGTTGCTTAATACCCCCTTCCATCTTTTTCATCAAGACCTCAAGGGTAACGTCCTTCAGGGCCTCGGAGGTGGTGGGCACTATACCCCAGGAGAACACCCCGCCCCTCTCCAGGAAGTCTTTTAAGTCCTTAGAGTAACCAAGCACCTTGTCCATAAAGAAGAAGGCGTCAAAACTGAGTATGTCAACCCCGCTCTCCAGTACCATTGACCAGTCGGTGTTGCCACAGCAATGGATGCCCGCAATGGCCCCTGAGTCCTTAATGTTATCAAAGATTTCCCGTAGGGATTTTATTACACCATCTTTTTCAATAGTGGCAAAGGCGGCGCCCAGACAGCTGAGGTACGGTTCGTCTACAAAGAGGATTACCGGGGCTCTAAAACCGGAAAGGAAGTCTATCTGCCACCGTGCCTTCATAGAGAGGTGTTTGATTATGGCATCAAATACGGTGGGGTCATGGAAGGCGGCTACGCCCTGGGCGTCCTTAAGATTTCCTGCCAGTGTGACCGGACCTACGATTTGTCCCTTGACGGCCCTCAAGTGGGGGAATGCGGGAAAATACCGTCTCATGGCATGGAGCCCTGCGGCAAACTTATCGGAAACGGAATCGGCAGAGGAGTCCTTTCTCTGGTATCTCTCGTACAAGGACTCCAGCACCTCCCCCTCCTCGCACGTCTCAAGATAAAACCTTTTTTGTCCTGGTTCTAGCCGGAAGAAGGGCATCCCCTCGGTGTACTGTACGCACATCTCCTCTACGAAGGACACCTTGGGCAACTGGGGCCAGCAGGGGAGTTCAGGGAGGGTGCGGGAGATTAGATTACATGCCTCCTCCACCTTGAGGTGGGGAAAACTACCAATGGCAGTGGCAGAACAGTTACCCTTAAAATCAGGCATAGGTGTTTGCTCCTACAGCTTATAGAAATTGAAGTTCTACAATAACTTATTTGCCTGTTTTTTCAAGGGTATTCCTTTCCGTGAAGTGAGGGGTATGGGTTGTATAGTCCTTTTAGTTTGACTTAAGAGGACTTTAACCTCTTACCCCCAAGGAAAAAGGCCTCTCCTGAAGCGCAGAAGGAGAAAAAATTTAATCTTGGCTGCCCCTTGTTTAGGATACGACCTTCTTAACGTGCTTTATGGACATAGTATGTTACGCGGTATATCGTCGCATTTTACTAGAGGGTAAATGGCGTCTATACCGTTTATGTCACAGGCTGAGGGATAAACGTCAAAGGGACCGAAGACCTCTTCGGAGTCTGCCTGTGCATACATCAGGTCCTGTGGATCGTCACTGTGACCTAATCCCAAAGCATGTCCAATCTCATGGCGGGTAACATTCCGAGTCCCAGGGCTACTGAAACTGTTGCCAAATGCCTTACCGCTGAGCTGAATAGATACACTCTTCAAGACGCAACTGAATTTACTTGTAGTTTGTGCTAATGCCATGCCAAGAACACGTCCACCGCCAACCTTCAGATGTATTACTATATCGGCGCTTTTTGCACCTGGAACTGCTGGTTCCAGGATTGGTGCGCCTTGTGGTAATGCACCCCAGTCAGCAACAGCTGTTACAACGTCACTTACAGCCTGAGGACTTACGCCCTTTCCAGCTTTTATCAAGTAGTAAATCGTTGGTTTATCCCAACCCACCCTTAAGAGATCCAAGGTAGCATTGGCTGTATGGGCCCAGAGGGCTAAGAACACAGTTGTGGAGAGAACGAGTATTAAAATATTGGAAAAAGACTTCCTTTGGAGGCCGCTCATGATTTTTATCCTCCTTTTTGCTGACATTTAATGAATCCTAACTTAATCCATAGCTAAAATCTACATCTTGCTGTTTACTAATTACAGCTTCTTTATATTTCGCCTCCAATGTCAAGGAAAAAATAGTTTAAAAACTATTTCTTGTTGGTAAGTGCTTGAAATTTAAAGCTCTTAGAATGCTATCTGGTAAGCCCCCTGAACCTCGCCCGCACCTCCTCTATCTTCCCGCAGGCATAAGAGCCTTCACTGCAGTGGCCTCTGACGCTACAAATCAACAAACTCCTCTAGCGTCAAACCTGCCTGTTCTACTATCGCCCTAAGGGTGCCCTTGGGAATATCTCCAGGATGATTTGGCACGGTAGCCCTTCTCCTGGTGGTGGGATTATACCAGATTTCATGGCTCCCCTTCGCCTGCCTATCAAATACAAAACCTGCTTTCTTGAGCTTTCTTATGACCTCCCGTACTGTAAGTACAGGTAGTTTGCTCATACCTCTACCTGGACAGGGATTTCCAAGCTAGTAGGAGGTTTCTTCATTTTGACCTTAATTTTTGCAGGAAGCGGGTCTCCGTGTTCCAAACAAGATTCAATAATCTTCCTGGCAACGTCCTGTGCAATCTCCATTGTCTCGGCGATGGTCCTTCCCTGTGCAACCAGACCTTGCAGTTCATTACTGGTAGCAAGGTAGCCACCCTCCTCTAATGCCTCAATCTTGATTTTTATGATACATTCAGCCATGTCTTTCCTTCCCATCTCCCATTGCGATTGGTAAAGTAAAAAAGGGGGCGGTTCTAATTATTTCCTTTTCCGTGCCAGGAAAATAGAACAGTCCCATTTCCCCAGTCCCATTTTCCCACATTTTCCCATTAAAACTGGTTTATGTTTCTGCCTACTGCTTACTTCCTACTGCCTACTGCTATTTTGCCAGCCCCCTGAACCTCGCCCTTACCTCCTCTATCTTCCCGCAGGTATAAGAGCCTTCACTGCAGTTGCCCCTGACGCAGGCAGGGCCGGCGGTGCCGAAGATGGATGGGGCGATGGGTTTCACTTGGCGGAGCATCTCTATGGACATCTCCCTTATCTCCCACTGGGCACGGTTACAGCCCCTTACACGGAAGAAATGGAGGAGTTCCCTGGCGTTCATGGTAACGACTATCTTGGTCTCGGCGGCGTTGGGTAGGAGAAATCGGGCGTCCTCGTAAATGGACTCCATCCTGTCACCGGCTGGTGCCACCGCAATCAGGGCCTCCACCAGTTCATCGTACCAGCTCTGTACCTCTGACATCTTTTCTATGAACCACTCCTTTTTGCCGGCCTGGATGACGCTGGGGGGGATGATGAAGTCAAAGACCTTGCCTGTCTTACCGCTGTGTTTGCCAACGTAGCGCTGGCTCTGCTGGCTGTAGGAGGCGAGGCGGTGTCTTACCAGTTGATGGGTGCAGGCACGGGAGATGCCTTCCACACCAAAGGTAAAGGAGACGTGTTCCACGGGGGACATGTGCCCCATGGAGAGGAGTTTTTTTATGAACTTTTCCTGGTCGGTCTTGTAGATGGCCTCATGGAGTTCTTCAACGGTGGCGGGGCTGTAGCAGAGTTTTGCGGCCTGGGCCACCACCTTTTCTGGCTCAGGTGTGTGGGCGAGGAGGGTTACCTTGAGGTGGGCACCTTCAGAGGCACTGATGACCGACTTACCCTGGACGGGTCCAGTCATGACTACTCCATTTCAATAGTTAGAAGTAAGTGCATACTGCCTACCGTCTTTTGACTACTCCAGTTCATGAATCTTCTTTATCCTGCGGGTATGCCTCTCCCCCTCAAAGGGGGTAGTGAGCCATACGTTTAATATCTTTTTGACCAGTGGTCCAGGGGGTATGAGGTCAGCCCCTATGCACAGTACGTTAGAGTCGTTATGCCTCCTGCTCATCTCCGTACTGTAGAGGTCGTTCCCTACCGTCGCCCGGATGCCCTTTATCTTGTTAGCAGTCAGGGACATCCCTATCCCGGTACCGCAGATAAGGATTGCCCTCTCACACTCCCCTTTAGCAACAGCCCTGGCCGCCTTAGAGCCATAGTCGGGGTAATCCACCGACTTCTCTCCATCTTCGGTACCGAAGTCCACTACGGTATGCCCTCCCTCAGAGAGGAGGTGGGTTATCTTCTGCTTGAACTCAAACCCCCTGTGGTCGGAAGCGATGGCAATCTTCATTGTATTATCAGGTGTCCCTTTTTGTTTGTCGGGAGTGGCCCTGCCACCATGCATTCGTTTATGGCCTCTTCTGGTATGGCTCCAATACGGAGGATTTGGTAAGAACCCTTAGAGATTTTAACTACGGTGGAAGGGATCTTCAGGCGGCAGGGACCACCATCTAAGACAAGCCTTATCTTCCCACCCATCGTTGCCATCACCTCCCCGGCACTGGTAGCAGGTGGGCCGCCAGAGATATTGGCGCTGGTGGCAAGCACTAGTACCCCGGAGAGCCTGACCAGGTCCTGTGCTACTTTGTGGTCAGGGAATCTAACCCCTATATCTTTTCTATTGTATCCTGAAAAGACGATGGTAAGGGGCCCTGGCCAAAAGCGCTCAATAAGTTGGTGAACAGGGGCCTCTATTTGCTCCAGGAGCCAATCTATCTCCTCCAGGTTGCAGATAATCCTTGCAAATTCTTTTTCCTGGGGTCTCTGTTTTACGGCGTATAAATTCTTTACGGCCTTTTCATCCTGGGCATTGACCCCGAGGCCGTAAACCGTCTCAGTAGGGAAGGCCACAACCTCCCCAGACCTCAGGGCCTCAGCCGCCTCCCTGAGGTATTCCTGGTATCTACCTTTATCTTTTACGTCCAGTAGTCTCGTATTCATTGTTTTTTCAACGAAAAGATTATACCAGTTCATAGGGCTAATATCAACCTGCACTGGGTAAGGTTTGACAAAAGGGGTGGAAACTGATAGACTCCGCGAGAACTAGGGACTAGGGGTTAGGGAGTAGGGAGATTTTATCTTACTACCCCCTACCCCCTACTCCCTATTTAGAGATATGGCTTGCTTAAACAAGTATAAAATTTACGGCCTACTACTTACTGCCTACTGCCTACTGCTCACTGCCTACTGTCCAATGGCCCTCGGGGTGGTAGATACAGGCCCCATCGGTAGTGGCCCCACCACCGACGTATTCCTCAACGTAGACGAGCTAAGGCCCGGGATGAAGGGATATGGCAAGACGGTCTTCTCCGGAGACAAAATAGAGGAGTTTGACGTAGAAATATTGGGGGTCCTGAAGAACTGGGAGACCAAGAACGACATGATACTGGTGAAGCTCTCGGGTGGGCCCCTGGAAAAGACAGGCGTCATTTCAGGGATGAGCGGCAGCCCGGTGTATGTGGAGGACAAGGTTATTGGCGCGGTCTCTTATGGATGGGGTTTTGCAAAGGAGGCCATGGCGGGGGTAACACCCATCAAGGAGATGCTAAAGGTGCTGGAGGTCGGGGCGGCAACTTCCGCCTCAGGCGGAGCTGGTGACAAAAAGGGAGAGAAAGAACTTGCTTCCGCCCCAGGCAGATATATGCCCTCAGCAGTCTGGGAATCACCCCTGGGACCGCATGAAATAGACGTAAAAGAGGCCCTGGTCCGGGAAGGGTGGACATTCCCATCGGACACGAGTAAACAGCCCATCCTGAGGATGGTCCCAATAAAGACGCCTTTGATGGTGGGTGGCTTTGACCAGCGAGTCCTCAAGCAGATGTCGGAAGGGTTAGAGAGGTACGGCCTCTTCCCCGTGCAGGGAGGGGGGGTTACACCCCCTGGCCCCGTACTGATAGGGGACGAGACAGCAGAAGTTCAAGGGTTTAACGGTTCAAAAGTTCAAATGGCCGGGTCTCTTACGGCAGAAGGGGGGCAGGCGGAGACACTCCAGATAGAGGCAGTAGAGATGGTACCAGGGGCGGCCATAGCCACTGTCCTGGCAAAGGGGGATATAAACGCCTCGGCCGTTGGTACCCTTACCTATCGTCTGGGGGACAGCATTCTGGCCTTTGGACACCCCTTCATCCAGGCAGGCAAGACCGATATACCCATGGCTGGGGCCCACGTCCATGCCGTTATACCCATCCAGAGCACCTCGTTAAAACTTGCCAGTCCCACTAGAATCGTGGGGAGGATATTCCAGGACAGTAAGGCGGCCCTGGCAGGCACCCTGGGCCAGTTTTCAGCCCTGATACCCTGCACCATAAAAGTAGCAGGTGACCAAACGGTAGAATATAACTTTGAGGTGGTGAAGGACAGATTCCTGACACAAAACCTCATCCAATGGGCCTCAGAGAGCGCCCTCCTTGCCACAGAGAGGCAGGCCGGTGATAAGACCGTAAGGCTCTCCCTCTCCATAGAGATGGAAGGGCAAGATAGACCAGTAAAGGTAGAAAACATCTACTACGAACCACATCCCACGTGGTTCCCGGTCTATCATATCACCCAGCCCATTGCCCTGATAATGAACAACCCGTTCCAGGAGGTGGGTATTAAGAGGATATCCCTGGAGGCTAAGGTCTCGGACGAGAGGAGACTGGCCTATATTGAGGATATAAGGGTAGAAACCAGAGAGGTCGGGCCGGGAGAAACGGTCCAGCTATTTGTGACTGTCAGACCCTTCGGCAAGGAACCCGTAGTAATAACCGTACCTCTTCAGATACCCCTGGACGTCTCCCCGGGGAGTACCATAACGGTGGACGCCTGTAACGCAGATACCAGCCAGGCCCTGGAGCGCTCCAGGGCGCCAGAGAAATTCCTCCCAACAAGTCTGGAACACCTGATAAAAATACTGGAGGACGCTGAACCCAATACCAACCTTATAGTAAGGGCCGTACTCCCAAAGAGGGGGATTACATATAGAGGCAAGCCCCTACCCTCCCTACCCTCCTCCCTCCTCTCAATAATGTCCTTCCCCAACCAGGGCGGTATCGGCCGTCTCACGGAGGAGCTAGTCAGCAAGAGACCAGTGGACTGGATACTCCAGGGCTCACAAAATTTTACGCTGACAGTAAAAGAGGGAGGCTAGACACCTTTGCCGAGAGTAACCCCGCCCGGGAAAGTAGACAGTAGACAGTATACAGTAGACAGGGGAAAACACTCTTACCTACTGTCTACTGTATACTGTCTACTATCTACTGTTTTTTGGCTGGTGTCCCTTTGCGATAAGGAGTCAAGCGGCGTTAACACCCAACTCTGGACCCAGTCCGCCACCCTCTGGTCTGAGGCCGGCAAGAAAAATAATACCTCCGTTACGCCCAGGGGCATTACGCTCTCCCCCGAGGTGCTCCGCATGGATGGCATAACCGAATCTTATGTATGGACCCTGGCCAGGGACATGGCGGCGGGGTCGCCCCCTACAAAGGGACAAATTTACGTCGGTACGGGAGACCCTGGTAGCGTATATAAGCTGGACCCACAGCAGGGCAAGCCCCTACTACTATTCCGTTCTACGGAACTACACGTCCACACCCTGGCGGTCTCCCCATCAGGGGAGATATATGCCGGCACCTCACCGCAGGGGCACGTCTACCGTATCTCTCCACAGGGCGAGGCCAATCTATTCTGTGACCTCCCGGCTAATTATGTCTGGAAGCTAGTCTTTGACGGCAGGGGGAATCTCTATGCGGCCACCGGACCCGATGGAATTATCTACAAGATATCCGCGGAGGGCAAGGCAGACGTATTTTTTGACTCCTCAGAGACACACCTGCTGGATTTAATAGTAGACAGGGAATCAAACCTTTATGCCTGCAGTGAACCCAATGGCCTTGTCTATAAGATAAGTCCATCCGCCTCAGGCGGACAGGCCTTTATACTCTATGATGCTGAGGAGGGAGAGGTGCATTGCCTGGCCATGGATAGCCTTGGGCAACTATATGCAGGTACGGCCTCGGGGGCAAGACCCAGGATTCCTATGGTTACCCCCCCGCCAGTGCCACCCATCCTCAGACCCCCTTTGCCCACAGAACCTGCCCCGTCCCCAATCAACTCCGACTCCCCCCTCCAGGAGCCCCCACCCCCCCCGCCCATCCCCCGGGTTACCCCTGAGGAAGGACTCAGGCCCAGAGAGGCTGAAAGGCCCCCAGTCCCTCCATACCTGCCAAAGATTACCAATTTCGTCTACAGGATTACCCCCAATGGCACCGTAAAAAAGGTATTAGAAGTCCCTCAGGCCCTCGTCTTTAGCCTGTCGGTAGACCACAAGGACAACGTCCTGGTAGGGACGGGTAGTGAGGCAAGAATCTATAAGCTGGATACCAGAGGAGAGACGTGCACCTTGTTAGATGCGGAGGAGACCCAGGTATTATGCCTCTTAAGTGAGGAAGGGGGGTTCTTCTACGGCACAGGCAACGCAGGACGGCTCTTTCTGGCCTCTAACGCCTACTGCCGTGAGGGGAGCTTTGAATCCGAGGTGTTTGATGCCAAATTTATCACCACATGGGGGAACCTGTCCTGGGAAGGTAATACACCTGAGGGCACCAAACTAACCCTTTCCACCCGAACAGGCAATAGCAAGAAACCAGACAACACGTGGAGTCCCTGGTCCGAAGAATACACCTATGAGGGATGCCAGGGGTATGGACGGACCGCCGGGCCACCCCTGCATAAGATTCAGAGTCCAGCCTCCCGTTTTATACAGTACAGGGCAAGACTCGTTACCGCAAGACCTCAGGAGGCGCCACTGCTCCAGAGGGTCTCCCTGGCCTACCTGCCCCAGAACCAGGCCCCGGACATCCTCTCTCTGTCAGTCGGCCAGGCCCCACCGTCCAGTCAGAGGGAAAGGTACCCCAGACTTTTACCCCCCGCGAGGGGACAAGAACCAGGCACACCTGAGGAGGGCTTGCGTGCACCACGTCCTGGGGCAGGCGGCCGTGAAACAAAGTGCATCAACTGGAAGGCCACTGACCCCAACGGGGATTCCATGAGGTGCCAACTCTTTTACAAGGGGCGTAACGAGAGGGATTGGAAACCCATGACCAGGGAGGAGATTAAAGGAGACTCCTTCTGCTGGCAGACTACCAGGGTCCCGGATGGAGAATACCTGGTGAGATTGCTCGTTAGTGATGAACCTGACAACCCCCCGGACATAACCCTGAGCGCAGAAAAGGTCTCAGAACCCTTCCTCGTAGACAACACAAGGCCCCTGCTTTTGAATCTCATATCCGCAGGTGACAAGGGACGGCTAGAAGTCTCCGGCCTGGCCAGAGACGAACTCTCCAGTGTAACCAGGATAGAATACTCCGTGGACGCAGTGGACTGGAAGGCCATCTTCCCCAGGGACAATATCTTTGACTCCAGGGAAGAGGATTTCCAATTCACCGTGGAGGGCCTATCCCCAGGGGAGCATACCATAATAATAAATGCCACTGACGCAGAGGGGAATATAGGGAGTGGCAAGGTATTGGTGGAGATAGTAGGTAGATAGCCGCAGTCCGCCTAATCCCCCTATATTCCCCTTTAGTAAAGGGGGGTTGAGGGAGACGTAGGAGGGCAAGATGGGCAAGGTAACGGGTAACAGGAGTAAAGAAATTGCAGATTTAGGATTTCGGATTTGGAATTTAGGAATTCTAAATCCACAATTCCAAATTCGCAATTTTAATGCAGTCTCCTGCCTCCTGCTTTCTACGTCCATCCTCGTCATTGCACACCCCTTGTTATCCGCCCCAGGCGGGTGGGCCGCCATCTATGGGGGGGCCAATACGGATAGGGCTTATTCTATTCAGGAGACCCGTGACGGTGGGTACATAGTGGCTGGTTGGACAGACTCCTTCGGCGTTACAGACAGGGGTAGGCACAGGAAGGTCTGGATTCTAAAACTCAAGCCCGACGGTGCTGTGGAATGGCAGAAGACCTACAGTGGAGCTAATGACGATGAGGCCAATTCCATTCAGCAGACCCGCGATGGTGGATACATAGTGGCTGCCTGCACGCTGTCCTTCGGTGATGGAGACCTATGGGTCTTGAAGCTCAAGGCCGATGGGACTATTGACTGGCAGAAGGCTTATTGGGGAGAGTACCCTAAGGTGGTGGAGTCCATCCAGCAGACCAGGGATGGGGGGTACATCGTGGCTGGTAAGATAGTCTTCTTTGCTCCCAAACCCAGTGACGTCTGGCTCTTGAAGCTCAGGGCTGATGGCGCTGTGGAGTGGGAGAAGGCCTATGGGGGAGAGAAGTGGGATGAGGCCCATTCTATCCACGAGACAAGGGATGGGGGGTACATAGTGGCTGGCGAGACCTGGTCCTTCGGTGCAGGCAAAAATGATATCTGGTTCTTGAAGCTTAGGCCGGATGGTACTATTGAGTGGCAGAAGAGCTATGGGGGAGCCAACGGGGATGGAGCCGAGTCTATCCATCAGACCGTAGATGGGGGATATATAGTGGTTGGTAAGACACAGTCCTTCGGTACAGAAGGCCGGGGAGGAGAGATTTGGGACTTTTGGGTTTTGAAGTTGAGACCTGATGGGATGATAGAATGGCAAAAGACCTATGGGGGTAAGGGTTGGGATTGGGCTCGTTGTATCCAGGAAACTAGCGATGGGGGGTACATAGTGGCTGGTAGTACAAGCTCCTTCGGTGGAGGGGACTTTGACCTATGGGTATTGAAGCTCAGGGCGGATGGAGCCGTGGAGTGGCAGAAGACCTACGGTGGGGTTAAAGAGGACCATGCCTACTCCATCCGTGAGACCAGCGATGGGGGGTACATAGTGGCTGGCGAGACCTGGTCCTTCGGTGCCGGAGAGGGGGACATTTGGGTCTTAGAGCTCAGGCCTGATGGTTCAATAGTCCCCTCTTGCGACTTTGTAAGGGATACCAGCATCTCTGGCAAAGATAGCACTGCCACAGGCAGTACCACCAGGGCCACCAGAATTACCAGAGATATTAACGTAAGCCCAATAGATACCTCTGCAACGGTACGGGATACAAATGTCCCGGCAAGAATCCTCTGCCCCTGAGTAGAAAAGGGTGCATTAACCTCCTCAGGCACTCGTAATGGCGGTTATCTTTATCCAGGCTATGCGTTCTGTTATGTCTACATCCTTCCCGGACTCTTTAAAGAGCAAGTAAAGAAGGCCTTTAGCACCCCAAAGGGGAGAACGGATAAGCCACTCCTCCCCATCTCTAGTCCTGACAAAACCTAAGACCTCATCTGGCCCTATCTCTATCCTTCCCTCCTCATCGTACGTAAACGACTCCCAGAACCAGAAGACCTTCCCGGTGGCGGGGGCATGAATTGGCACTAATTCTCCTACGTAATGCATGGGTATATCAGTACCTCCATTATCCTGATTTTTAATAGGGCTCCCTGGGCTTTGGTGCAAAAGTCCTTAGTAGCTGGCCGTGGAAGGCCACTCCAGTACGTTTAAGGTAAGGAGGGCCCTTTTTATAAAGTCTTCTCTCTTAAAGTAATAATCATGATTGGCCACTGTAGAGTCTATCACCTTTCCTCCCAGGGTGGGGTCAAGGGCCAATACCCTCTCCATTGCCTCCACATAGCGCAAGAGCCTGGTCTGGGCTAGTTCACTATCCGGTGACACTACTCTATCTATAATCCAGACAGATATTTTGTGTCTTAACTCCCTCCTGCGGGAAAGGGCATTAGTACCGGTGGTGGCCTCCCCAACGATGTTGACGGATGGATATTTCTGGCGACCATCCTTCTGCCATGACTGGATATGGAAAGAATACACGTCCTCCAGTGCAACCCCATCCGCCCTTTCCAGCTCTATCTGGTCTAGTTTCGCTGGAAGCTGATTCTGAAGTAGGGCCCTTATTTGTTTTAATGCGTCTTCTAACATGGCACTGTGTTCTCCACCTCCTACAAATTTCTTCTCCTATAAAATAAAAAGGCCCGAAGGAAGGGACACAGGCATATTATGTCTTCCTTCGGGCCTCTTGGAATCTGTCCGCTCAGATAGACAGAACCTTCGGTTACCGGGTTTTTTTCTGCGTGCGAGGCAAGCTCGCACGCTACAAACCTACACCTCTTTGTATAACATGTTTTCTGGGAAAGTAAATGGCTAGATTCAACGGGTTGCCACTAGATTAAACAAGTAACTTAAAAATAAGGGCAGGTCCCCGACAAGCAATATCTAAACTTTTATCCAAGGCCCCCTACAGTCCTTTTGACATAAGCACCTCAAACTGATAAAATTGTAATGATGTTAAATCGGTGGTACACCAATTGCTATGCTTCTAGACCATGCCTGATAGAAAATATACCCTGCTAATGCCCCTCCCACTACTGCTGACCCTTTGTTGGCTGGCAACGGGGGCTACACTATTACCAGAAAGTGCCTGTGCCCAGGGGGGCGGCCTTTCCATGGGTGGTGGTGCCACTCCTACTGATGGAAGAAATCCGGACGTCGTATGGCTGGTGGTGGCGGCCTGCATGGTCTTCTTTATGCAGGTAGGCTTTACGGCCCTGGAGGCTGGTTTCGTCCAGGCAAAGAATGCCATAAACATCTCCATAAAGAACATCGTAGTGTTCATAATAGCCTCAGTAGCCTACTTCCTCGCTGGTTTTGCCCTGATGTTCGGGAATAGCCAGGCAGGGCTTGTAGGCACCAGTCACTTCTGCTTTATGGACGTGGATAAAGTCCCCCTGGGCTTCGCCTTCGCCTTCTTCCAGGTAGTATTCGCTGGGACGGCCGCTACTATATTTACCGGGGCCATGGCCGAGAGGACGCGGATGTTCGTCCATATATGGTGCACGGTCCTGATGGTGTGCATGATTTATCCC
>JASEHG010000349.1 GCA_030018855.1 Candidatus Brocadiaceae bacterium | reverse complement strand
ACCAGCCCGGCCCCCACCGCCCTCAAAAACTCCCTTCGTGTAGCCCTTGCCATATTATTTTTTACCGCCAGAGACCTCAAAAGGACCTTTCATAACTGCCATAGAGATTTTTGTAGAGGTCTCATGAAGATATAAAAATTTTATCCTTATCCGCACGGCATGTCAACAAACCCCAAAAATGGACTGTAGACTATAGACCAGAGACTACGGACTAAAAAAATCCACAGGCTAAAGTCTATAGCCCGTAGTCTAACTTACATCCCTGTAATAGAGCCAATAGGAAGATTAGAAACTATTAACTCAGGAAGAGATTGAAAAGGCCTTCATCAACCATGCTTTGACAATCCCTCAATAGTTGGTAAAATTCCTTCATGCTAAATGGTTTTGCCCTACCCAGGCATTTTGGCGTAGAAAAGGAGGGGGAAAAGATATTTATCTTTAAGGAAGGGTATGGGGATATAGTGCGGGGTGCGGAATTCCGCAATCCGCAATCTGCAATCCCAAATCTAAGGACTGTCAGAGGGCGAGGGGAGTATCCTCGCATACCACTGGAGGGGGGCGGTACGGCCATCATAAGGAGGGTGAGGCACGGGGGTTTGTGGGGAAAGGTAGCGGGTGATTTGCTCTGGGGCGTAGGTCGCCCAGTACGGGAATTGATAAACGCCAATAAGGCCCTGGAAAGGGGCGTCCCCACGGCAGAAATACTGGGAATAAGGCTTGAGGCGGCAGGGCCGCCCCTGAGCGGACCTTTTTACAGGGCAGAGGTCTTTTCCAGGGAGTTACCGGAGACCATAGACCTCCTGGAACTCCTTGAATCCTCTGAATCTACTTTAGACGTACAGCAACACAGGGGGGAAATCATAAGGGCCGTTGCCCTCTCCGTAAGGGCCATGCATGAGGCCGGGCTATATCATAACGACTTGCATCTAAAGAACATATTAATCACCAGAGAAGCCCCATTTAAGGCTTACATCATAGACCTGGATAAGTCTAGTCTCCATGAGTCCCTCTCCCTGAACCAAAAGATTAAGAACCTGCTGAGGCTGGACAGGTCTGTGGAAAAGTTTATGACTGTAGGGGCGTATCGCAATACGCCCCTACGACCCATCACACAGAGGGACAGACTCCGCTTTCTCAGGGACTACATGGGCGGAAGCCGCACCTGGAAGGAGATGGCCAGGGGGTGGCAGGGCCACTCCCGGCACCCAGGACATGCCTTTCACAGGTGGTGGTGGTGGGTGCTTGGAGTAATGGGTATAGACCCATACGGGCTTAGAAGGAATCTGTTGTAGTGGCGGCCCGGCGGGTC
>JASEHG010000348.1 GCA_030018855.1 Candidatus Brocadiaceae bacterium | reverse complement strand
GTTCTTAGTAGTAATTGCCTTAATGTTTGCGGGGACAACTGCCACCCCTAGTGGCACAGCCATGGCTGGAGAGGCCAAGGTAGTAGCCACGATACAGACTGGGCCAGAGTGGGAGCCCATAGAGAGGGGAGAGCCCCTGACCGTGCCAGAGGTACACTACAGGGTAAAGCACTCCCCCTACAAGATGGAGCTAGTGCGCTACGGGCAGTTTATCTTCAATGACGCCAGTTGGGGTCTACAGGGGGAGTATGCCTGCGCCAGCTGTCATTATGAGAGGGGACAGTCCACAGGGCTCATCTGGGACCTTGGGGACGAGGGCTGGGGCAGTTGGAAGAACGTCAAGTACATCCGAGGGGCAAGGTATCTACCGCCCTTCAGACACGAGGGTTTCACAGGGCATCCAGATGAGATAGTGGGTGCCACCAGTAGTCTTGACAGGGTGTGTGGAAGGGACCCCGGGTTTGTCTTCAGGAGCGAGAACTTCTCCCCTGAGCGCTTAGAGGCCCTGATAGCCTACGTAAGGAGCCTGGAGTTTACAGGCAGCCCCTTCAGGACCGCCGATGGCGGCCTGACAGATGCCGCAAAGAGGGGGATGAAGCTATACTTTGACCCCAAGGTAGGCTGTTCAGCCTGCCATCCTGGTGACCCAGCAGACGCCAGGGCCCTCTTCAGTGACGGCCAGACCCATGACGTGGGCACAGGCCGAGTAGGGAAGTTTGGGTTCAGGACCACCCCTGGGGCAGTCTTCAACAAGAAGGCCATGGACCAGGGTGTAGACCCATACGGGGAGGAGTTTGATGTACCCATCATAGGGCTGGATTTAGTAAAGGAGTTTGACACCCCCACCCTGAGGGACATCTATGCCTCTGCACCCTACTTCCACGACGGCAGTGGCCAGACCCTCATGAGCACCATAGACAACACCGTCACCGAGACGAATAAGCACGGTGTGACCTCCCACCTCAGCAAGCAAGACCTGGAGGACATCGTGGAGTTCATGAAGGCCCTGTAAGACAACACAAAGAGGAAGGCCGCCCTCTTTATGGGTGGCCTATCCTCTCCCCTTGGTAAGGAAGAAAAGGAGGGTGACTAAGGGAGTTTGTGACATTTTAAAGTTCGCCTGAGGCAAATCTCCGTCATGTTGAGGGTGTGCCTTACGGCATGACATTGGGATGCACACTGAAAGGAGGAGGAAGCTAGCAATGAAGCAAAGGTTATTATTTAAAACCATGACCATGCTTGCGGCCGGGCTGGTGGTTCTCTGGAGTCTAGATAGCTCGGCGCAGGTGATGGTAGGTGGACCAAAGCCAGGGAAGGCCCTGTG
>JASEHG010000347.1 GCA_030018855.1 Candidatus Brocadiaceae bacterium | reverse complement strand
CTGAATATATTCAGCCCCTACGGGCTTTGGTCCACTCAGAATGACAAATAGTGCTGTACGGTTACACCCTCATAAAATAGGCGGTGATGAGGATTACAGCAAGGCCGGCCGCAAGGACTATAAGGTTTAGCATTGCGGATTGGCCGTGATACCTGACAAATTGCTCCCAGAGTGCCTTCCTCTCCCCCTCCTTCTCCACCCCTTTCATCTCCATCCTCAGGACGTGGGCCCTGGGGGCAATGACCAGTCCATTATAGAATGAGAGTATAAGCATAAGGCCCAGGATATAGAGCTTGGGCTTGTTCCAGTAGCCCTCCTTGTAATAAATACCCAGCGCAGTCAGGATGACCAGGAGACAGCAGGTATATTCCAGGAAGAAATACTTGGGAAATATCTCCCCTACTACGTCCCCAGCCCTCTCTCTGGGCAGCACCTTGAAGATACTGGGTGCGGCCACAAAGGTCATGAAGGTCATACCCCCCACCCAGAGGCAGAGACAGAGGAGATGGATACACTGGAGGATGGGAATCATTTGGCAGAAAGAAGGCCCTCTATTAGAGTTGCCATCTGGAAGTCTTTTTCTGTAAGTCCCCCTTCGGAGTGGGTGGTAAGGGCCAGGGTTACCCTGTTATAAGTAATAATAATGGTAGGATGGTGCTGGGCCTCTTCAGCCAGCCGGGCTACCTGGTTGACAAATCCTATGGCCTGAGAAAAATCAGGGAACTTGAACTTCTTTACGATGGCCTGTTCGTCCAGGTTCCAATCCCTCAGCCCCTTGAGCCTCTGGGTAATCTCTCCCTCTGGTAGAGTTGCCATATATGCCCTATCCCACTGGCCCTATCCCACTAGACTGTAGGGGCAGGGGTACCCCCTGCCCCTACACCAGACCTGCCCTAGAGTTCGCCTCAGGCGGAGAAGGGACGGTACAGGGCCTGCCCAATCTACATATAGGTCACAAACTCTGGCTCTATGAGACACCTGAGGACATCGCAACGGGAGACTACCCCCACCAGCTTCCCGTCCTGGAGGACTGGCACGCGGATAAAGCGTTTGTCCATTAAGACGTTCAGGACTTTGTCCACAGGGTCGTCTACATTCACAGCGGTTACGTCCTTGGTCATGACGTCTCCCGCCGTAACTCTCACCAGCTCTTTACCATCCTTTACTGCCTTAAGGAGGTCAAGCTCAGTGATGACCCCCTCCACCTTACCCGCCTCATCCGTAACAGGCATACCACTGTAGAGTCCGCAGAGGAGTTGCATGGCCACGTCCCTGGCAGATGCGCCCTTTCGGGCCGAGACTACCGGTCTCGTCATTATGTCACGTGCCTTTAATCCCTTCAT
>JASEHG010000346.1 GCA_030018855.1 Candidatus Brocadiaceae bacterium | reverse complement strand
TGTTAACCGTATTGGCCCCTCCGCCGGGGACCATCTCCTCCCCCTCGTACCTCACCACAATCACAGGGGCCTCCCTGGATAGCCTGAAGGGCCGCCCGTAGATATAAATATCGGCTACAAGGTCAGCCACCACCCCTATCTTCAGGCGGGGGAAGGCGTCTATTATCTTCTTGTAATTAGCTAGACTGTGCATTTTCTTTCTAATTGCCTGTAGGGGCGTATTGTCATGCCTGAGGCAGATCCGCCTAGGGCGGACAATACGCCCCTACGGATGCCCATTATATGGTGTGTCTGGGGCTTGTCAAGAAAGGAGGAGTTCTGCCCACTGCCTTACGCAGGCTATCCGCCTCAGGCGGAGCGGCTACAACGCTCATTCTCTCCGCCGAGTCCGTGCAATAGAGTAGCCGCAACCTTTAGGTTGCGTCATTTCTTGCAGGCTAAGACCTGCGGCTACTAAAATTGCCTACTGTATTCTGTATTTCCTCAACTGCCTCCTCTATTGCCATCTGCAGTACCACGTCTGCCCGGCTGTCGTACTGGGAAGGTAAACGGTTCAACAGGATAAGTCTGGCGTTGTGTTCAATGGCCGCAAGGGGCATCTCTGCCACAGGGTAGACCACCAGAGAGGAGCCTATGACCAGGAGGAGGTCACAGTGCCTGAGTTCCTCCATGGCCTCCTGAAAGACCCCTTGTGGTATTGGTTCCCCAAAGAGGATAATATTGGGCCTTATGACGGACTTGCAGTGGTCACATAAGGGGGGGATTTCACCGCCTTCCATCTTCCTGACCATTTCTCTCAGCAAGGATCCCTTCCCACATCCAATACATCTACCCTCCCTGAGGCTCCCGTGCACCTCCAGCACCTTCTTAGACCCAGCTTCCTGGTGGAGGCCGTCTATGTTCTGGGTGATGACACACCTCAGTCTCCCCATCTCTTCCAGCCTGGCCAGGAATAGATGGGCCTTGGTGGGACGGGCATTAATGAATAGCGGAAGGAGTTGCTGTCCCAATTCATAAAAACCCCTTGGGTTATGGGCAAAACCGAGGGAGGTGAAAAGGAGCATCTTTTCCGGGTCATTCCACAGCCCGCTCTCAGGGCTGCGGAAGTCGGGTATGCCTGCCGAGGTACTGATTCCAGCCCCGGTGAGGGCAACTATATTGGAGGCTTCCTGGATAAGCCTCCCTGCCTTTTCAATTAAAGTCCCTGACATTAAAGAGGCCTGCAATGCGGGATGATAGACCCAGTGGGCTTGGCGGTCAAGGGGCTAAGAATTAGGGGCCAGGGGCTAGGGGGCAGGGATTAGGGAAAAAGTATAACGCAGGCTAAAGCCTGCGGCTACCCCTAACCCCTGCCCCCTG
>JASEHG010000345.1 GCA_030018855.1 Candidatus Brocadiaceae bacterium | reverse complement strand
TAAATTCTAAATGCCGAGAGATGATACAACAGCGGGTGCTTACGGCCTTCAAAGAGGAATTGCAAAGATCTACCCAGCCTGGATACAAACCTCCACGAATGGAGGAAGTCGAGGATATAGATTACATAGGAGATTATCCTGAGGAGGATAAAGAACAACGCTTTGGAGAGGGTATTTTACCTTAAACCGAGAACCCCCCTAGCCTGGTACTTGGTGGCAGTATCCCTTTAGGGAGGTCCACTGAGTCCCCACCAAGCGTAATTTTCTTGCCCCTGACCGTGTGGATCTCTTGCTTTTCTCTTTTTAAAACAAACTCTTTCTTGAGGGATTATTTTCTATAAAGATGGGTAAAACAGGTTCACAAGTTCTAGTGGATTTTCTGATAAAGAAGGGCGTAGAGTACGTCTTTGGAATCCCAGGGGGAGCGGTCTTGCCCCTTTTTGACGCACTTTACGACTCTCCTATAAAGTTCATACTAAATAGGCATGAACAGGCCGCTGGACACGCCGCCGATGGCTACGCCAGGGCCACGGGGAAAGTAGGTGTATGTCTTGTAACCTCAGGACCAGGGGCTACTAATCTTACTACTGCTGTGGCTACTGCCTTTATGGACTCTGTACCCCTAGTGGCCATAACAGGACAGGTGAAGAGAAACCTTATAGGTAACGACGCCTTCCAAGAGGCAGACGTCATGGGTATCACCCGCTCCATCACCAAACATAGCTATCTGGTAAAAGACCTCAAAGACCTACCCAGGGTCCTGAACGAGGCCTTTTATATAGCCAGTAGCGGGAGGTGCGGCCCTGTGGTCGTGGACCTCCCTGTGGATGTCACTATGGAGTGCTGTGACGGTCTACCTTCTGAGGAGATAAATCTCCCGGGCTATAAGCCTTGCTACCACGGCAACCCAAGGCAGATAAAACTGGCCGCCGAGGTCATAAACAAGGCCCAGAGGCCTGTGGTCTATGCTGGGGGTGGCATTATCCTCTCAGGATGCCACAGGGAACTCCTGGAGCTTGCAGAAAAGGCCCACCTCCCTGTAACCACTACCTTGATGGGCCTGGGCGGTTTCCCTGAAACCCACGAACTCTCCCTGGGCATGTTAGGAATGCATGGTACTCCCTATGCCAATTACGCTGTCACCGAATCCGACCTACTCATAGCCATTGGGGCACGTTTCGATGACAGGGTCACGGGAAAACTGGAAGAGTTTGCCCCCCATGCAAAGATTATTCACATAGACATAGACCCCACTTCCATTAGCAAGAACATCCAGGTGGATATACCTGTAGTGGGTGACGCAAGAAATATACTCCAGGAGCTTATCCCCCAGGTCCACTACATGGAAAGAAAGGAATGGTTTGAAAAA
>JASEHG010000344.1 GCA_030018855.1 Candidatus Brocadiaceae bacterium | reverse complement strand
AGCCTCACTGGCGGATTGGTCTATCTTGCCTTTGTTCTTTTCCAGTAGTTTCTCAATGTATGTCTTTTCACAGCCATCCAGAAACTTCTCCAGTGGTAGTTCCATTATCTTGTTGTCGCTGAAGTCAATATGTACCTCTTTAGTGGGAGTGGTTTCCAGCCCGGTCCTGGGGAGGTCTACGTAGGTAATGGTGTCTCCACTGGCCATAATCACTGCCCTTTCCATCAGGTTTTCTAACTCCCTGACGTTGCCTGGCCAATGGTACTCCATCATGGTATTTAGGACGTCCTGTGAGATCTCCTTTATCTCCTTTTTCATGGCCTTACTATATTTTCCCAGAAAGGAGGTGGCAAGGAGGGGTATATCCTCCTTCCTCTCTCTTAATGGGGGCAAGGTTATGGGGAAGACGTTCAGGCGATAGAAGAGGTCTTCTCTGAACCTCCCTTCCGCCAGCTCTTTTTTTAAGTCTTTATTAGTGGCGGCGACAACCCTTACGTCCACCTTGATGACCTCGTTGCCTCCTACTCTCTCCAACTCCCTTTCTTGTAAGACCCGAAGGAGTTTGGACTGGATGGAGGGGGACATGTTGGAGGTTTCATCAAAGAATATGGTCCCATTGTTTGCGAATTCAAACTTGCCTACCCGCCTGCTGGTGGCCCCCGTGAAGGCCCCTTTTTCGTAACCGAAGAGTTCGCTCTCCAGGAGGCTTTCTGGCAGGGCGCTGCAGTTTACTGCCACAAAGGGTTTCCCCTTCCTGTTGCTGTGCATGTGGATGGTCCTGGCTACCAGCTCTTTCCCCGTACCAGTCTCTCCTGTAATAAGGACGGTGGCGTCGGCCTGGGAGACGGTAAGGATTAGGTCGTAGACTTCTTGCATCTTAGGGCTTTTCCCTATGATGCGGTTCAGGCTGTATCTCTGCTCCAGCTCCTGGCGTAACGCCTTTATTTCCCTTATCAGTTTTTGTTTCTCTAATACCTTCTGGACGGCCAGTTTAATCTCCTCGGCGGAGATGGGTTTGGTGATATAGTCAGACGCACCTGACCTCATGGCCTCTACGGCGTTCTGTATGCTCCCAAAGGCGGTCATCATTATCACCATGGTATCCGGGGAGAGCTTTTTTAATCCCTTTAGCACCTGTATGCCATCCATCCCTGGCATCTTCAGGTCTACAATGGCCAGGTCAAACTGCTCCTTCTGGCAGGTGTTGAGGGCAAGCTCACCGTTAGCGGCGGTGCTGACGGCATATCCGTCCTTTGAGAGCAACATGTGGACACTGCCAAGGACGTACTCATCGTCTTCAACTATAAGTATCTTCTTTCTTGTGGCTTCCATGACGTTTTACCTTTACCCCGCACCAAAATATAAAGTGTGGGG
>JASEHG010000343.1 GCA_030018855.1 Candidatus Brocadiaceae bacterium | reverse complement strand
AAAACGTTAAAAAAGTACCTATATCAACAGTTCAAGAATGGGAGCAGTTTTTTCAGTCAAAGCCTGAATGGAGAGAGGGCCTAACAAAGATCCCTCCCTCAAAGGTCTTAGAGTTTGAGGAATATTTTCAGACAGTGGCTACTTTTAGAATGCATGAGCAACTTATATGGAATATCTCGTGGGAAGGTGTTGAGGATACAGTCCTAGAAGGAGAAAGGGCGGAAAGGTTGCAGGAAAGAATAAAAACACTTGTAATGGTTCACTACAGAAAGCACCCCTCGGAGGAATGGATCCAATTTATAAGAAAACTACTTGAACTTCATATAGTGTATAAGGAGAGAGAAATGGTGAAGCTCTCTAAAGAGTTAAAACGTATCCTTATCTGTGCTGTAACAATCAAACTTAAAGCAACAGAATGGAAATATGATAGGCTTTACAGCGAGGTTGACCGTTTTGAACTGGGGCAGATTTTCCCTGATGAAATTAAGCTAATAAAAGAGAAACTTAAACCTATGGTGCAGTGTGAAGTTACAAAAATGAATACCCTCCTTCCTAGCAAGGCACAACTAGATCCAGCCAAGATAAGTAACCTTATTGATGAACTCCTTTCTAAGGGTTACATGTCTATTCTAACGCATATTAGGGAGTTGAACCTACTTTGGTTTAGCGAAGAAGAGCTATACCGTGAGGACAAACTTTGGTCTCACCTTATTTCACTCACGGTCTCCATTGAAAGCTTAGGCGGAGAATGGTTTCCTGGTACGGCAGGACTTGGAAGCGTATTCGAGAAGGCATTCAGAGGTTATAAAACTCTAACACGGGGAAGGATTTGTGACGCCAGAGACCCATCTGAATTTATTAAAAAGTTAAATTTAATTCTTCAAAAACAAATATCCCATACCGACCCTTGGGGATCGCGATTGCTTATTGCGAATTTGGTGCGCAACTATGTTGCTCATGGAGGAAGATATACTTCGGAGATGCTAGGTAATAAATTTATTATTGTATATGAAGCTATTCTTGCAACCTTATTGTGCCTGTTCTATACTAAACCCTAATGGGCAAAAAGCTAGGCATACTGCTTACCACTAGCCCCGAAAACGAGAACACCCATACCGCCATACGTCTGGCCGAGACGGCACTGGCCGAGGGGAAACAGGTGGAGATATTCCTCATGTGCGATGGGGTGTACCACCTCAACGATGCACGTCTTGAAGGGCTTACCCAAAAAGGTGCAAAGGTGGTCGTCTGTGCCCAGAACTGCCTGGAGCGAAAGGTGGAGAGGAAGCCCTTCGTCCTCTGGGGGAGCCAGTATGACCTGGCCGTATTAATAAAAGAATCAGACAGGTTTTTTTCCTTTAACTAGGGCGTATTA
>JASEHG010000342.1 GCA_030018855.1 Candidatus Brocadiaceae bacterium | reverse complement strand
CGTCCTCGTTATCATCGGCCTCCTGGCGGCCATCTTTACTCCTAACATGGCCAGGTACGTCCAGAATTCCAAGCTCAGGAGGGCCAGCCAGGACGTAAAGCTTATAGGGGCCGCCATCGGTGCCTTTTATAACGACCTGGGGGATTGGCCTATCTGGCAGGTAGGGACTGCCCGGCAGTCTGGCGATGCAAAGGTCGCCCTCCTGTACGGGCCAGGGACATTACCCGGCCAGAGTGGTCCACCCTCCGGAGACACTGCCGATACCCTGGTGAACCATCTGGGCATCAATACCCCAACCTACCCCACTAATGTAGGTGACCCCACCCTGCCGTATGCCTGGAGGGGACCCTACATTGAGCAGTTCCGTGCAGACCCCTGGGGACAGGCCTATCTGGTCAACGTGAAGTTCCTCTGGCCAGAAAACGAACAGGGGAATAAGCCTGTCTACGTCATTTCCTCAGGGCCTAATAGGGTGATGGACACCAACTTTGACCAGGCAGGCCCTAATATGGTTATAGGTGTGGACGATATAGCCTACCGTATAAAGTAGGGGCAGACCTTGCGTCTGTCCCAGCCGTTTCAACCCCGCCCGTACAGGGGGCAATGCATGTTGAAAATCCGCCTAGGGCGGGGCCGCCCCTACAAATCTGAGGGCTTGCAACATAAAATGTAGCCCACCTGCCCCACCCACTTACCATATTACCATATAAAGTAGGCCGCGGGGAGGGACTAGTTTCAGACCCACCCCTGCAGTCTGTTTGCAAGCCCATTTATTACATAAACTTGGGACAATCTATCATAGACACGCATGTTGTATTGTAAAACAATTGACGTATTGATGGCGGATGGCACTATTTTTGATGTATTCGGCCCTACGGGAGGATAAATAAGGGTATCCTCGTCTTGATTGTCTCAGCAACCCGTCTAAGTTGTAGGGGTGTATTGTCATGCCACGCCGTAGGCTGAAAGTCCGCCTCGGGTGGGCGGACAATACGCCCCTACTGGCTCATTAACCCAAATGGAGGTTGAAAGAAGATGTCAAAGAGACTGAGAGCCTTGATAATTAGTGCGGCAGTCCTGGGTGTGGCAGTTATTGCAGTAAACGTTGTGCTATTTCTTCTCTAAGCCTGCATAGGACGACCGTCACTGCCATTTTGGGTAGGGGCATGGTTCGCCCAAAGACATGGCGGATTTGCAACATGCCGTGCCCATTAGTGGGTGTTGGGATGGGGCTAGAGATAAAGGCAGGGGTCAGCGGTCAGAGGCCACGGGTCAGGGGTAGCCCGCCTTAGGCGGGTCACGCCTCAGGCGGAAGCCCCTGATCGCTGACCCCTGATTTGTGTACTTGCAACGGATGTGGTGGAGAAGGGAGTGTCG
>JASEHG010000341.1 GCA_030018855.1 Candidatus Brocadiaceae bacterium | reverse complement strand
GAGCCCCGAACCCTTCAATACGGCGGAAGGCCCGGCAGGGGGTATCCTGGCCAGCAACTACTGCTACGGCACGTCACGGGATAGCTTCGTCACCGGGACGGACAGCCTATCTTCCATAGACGCTGATGCAAGCGGAGTGGACCCTGATTCCGGGGTGGTGAACAATTTCTCTTTGGAGGTGGTCTCCGTATTGAGAGGTAAGGACGTCTTTGGTAAGGCCACCTCCCTTTTAAGCGAATACCATCGTACCCATCGCTGGAGGCGCACCGACTCGGGCCTTCGTTCCATCGTGTATTCCATACAAGATACCGTCTTTCTGTATGAAAACACCCATGGGAGCTTTGCCTCCCCCAGGGAGTACGGCAACGTGGTGGGACAGGACTTCAATCCCAGGCCGGGGCGGGTGAGCACCCTGTACCAGGCAATGTTCTATCCGTCCAATGGGGAGGTGGTCTTTGGGCTTTACCGTCTCCCGGAAGAAACCTCTACCTATTACTGGTACAGCCCTCACGGGGAGCTGGCGGCCCAGTACACCATCACCTCCGGGCCAGTTTATACCGAGGATGACGAGACCTTCAGTCCACTGAGTTCTCTTAATAAGGACGACATCTCTCCCAATGGCACCGTCAAGCAAAAGATCCTCCGTGTAGAGTCGGTGTCCTATTATCAACTAAGCAGAGATTCCTACGGTGTCAGGCGGGAGCATACGAGGCTGAACCACGAGGGTAGGTATTCCACCAGTGTAGACGTGCAGATAGTGCAGGCGGGGGCGGTGCAGGGTTCTCCTGTGGAGTTCAGGAAGATGCAGGTTTATGCCCAGAAGGGGATAGGCGGTGAAGGCCCAATGGAGTCCCCTGCCCTGGAGGTCGCAGTGAACACCCCCAGTTGGGAGTCTCTGGAGACTATCCTGCCACTCCTGGAGGAAGAGCTGGGCCATGACGAGGTAGTCCGCACCTACGAGGTCTTTGGAGAATTAAACGCGGCCCTTGGGCTTCAGGTAAACATGCCTGCCTTTTCCAGCCTGGACGGTACGGAGGCTATTCCTTCACCGGGACTTGCTTCAGTCCCTATAGTAGTGGGCTACGAGATAGAAAAGGACGCCTTTGAGGGTACTGCCCTTACAAGGCTCACGGTAAAGGGGAGGTTGGCTTGAAATGAAAGAAATGGTACCCGTCTCAGGTGGGGGAAAAGAGGTAGGCCCCGTACTGGCCAGTAATCTGGTGGGGAGGTTGGGCACCGGAGGGCTAATTTCCTCCACCTCTCTGCTGAACCAGTTTAGTAAGAACGTGGGGGTAGCAATCCCCCTGAATGGCAATGCTGATGAGCTACTATTTCTGGGAGAGATACGTGGGGTATGAACTGTGTAGCCGCAGGTAGGGGCGTATTGCAATACGCCCC
>JASEHG010000340.1 GCA_030018855.1 Candidatus Brocadiaceae bacterium | reverse complement strand
GGCCTATAAGCGGGCCAGGATGGTTGTTGAGGCGTATGAACAGAAGTATAAGACTACCCAGTGTGCTGAGGTAACAAAGGTCTGGAGGGAAAAGGGGCAGTTCGCAACAGCCGAGAGGAGGAAGTTCTGCGGGTCTATCGTACGTTACATGGCCAGGGAGACAGAAAAGATACTGAGAACAGTAGACAGGTAGGGGCACGGCGGTGCCGTGCCCAGCAGACAGTAGCCGCAGGCTTTAACCTGCGTTAGCCACAGGTCATGTCATGCCTGAGGCAAATTCGTCCGCCTGAGTCCGCCTAAGGCGGAGAACTTTAGCCTGCGTTGGCTGAAATCTAAATGTTGCTACCTAGCTACTCTAAAGGGAGGGACGTCACGTTGAGCGGAGCGAAGCATCTTATGCGTAAGGTCATAAAACTGCCTACTCTTCCCATACGCAAGGCCGACGCCCATAAAGGGGATTATGGGCGGGTGCTGGTGCTGGCAGGTTCTGTGGGGATGACGGGGGCGGCCTGTATGTGCGGTGAGGCCGTCCTCAGGGGTGGGGCAGGATTGGTCACCCTCGGGATTCCAGAGGGCCTCTATCCAATAGTGGCCTCCAGAGTATCCCTTGCGGTGATGACTCGCCCATTACCAGAGACCCGTCAGAAGGCCCTCTCATACAAGGCGAGGTGGGCAATAAACGAACTGGCACGGGGGTTTGACGTCCTTGCCCTTGGTCCCGGACTCTCAAGGAACCCGGATACCCAGGAGTTAGTCCTCTGGCTACTAGAGAATATCCCGTTACCCATGGTCGTGGATGCCGATGCCCTTAACGCCGTTTCAACCAGACCAGCGGTCTTGAATGAAGTCCAGAGGGACTGTATCGTTACCCCCCACCCTGGAGAGATGGCCAGGCTCCTGGGCAGTAGCGCCGCAGGCGCATGGGCCTCTGCCGATGAGGTGCAAAAGGATAGGAGGGGGGCGGTGGAGGAGTTTCTCAAGAGGTATCCTGCCCTGATATTAGTACTTAAGGGACACAAGACCCTTGTAGCTGATAGTCAACGCCTATTTATAAATACTACGGGCAACCCAGGGATGGCCACCGCCGGCACCGGGGACGTCCTGACGGGACTCATCGCCGGTCTCCTGGCCCAGGGGACAACAAGAGTTCAAGGGTTTAAGGGTTCAAGAGTTCAAGATTACACATTAGGTGCCAAAGGGCTTACCGCATTTGGGGCTGCCCAGTTAGGGGTTTACCTCCACGGCCTGGCCGGCGACCTCGCCGCCGCCGAAAAGGGAGAGACCTCCCTGATTGCCACTGATGTCCTGGATAAACTACCTGAAGCCTTTAGGGCGTATCTTAAAAAGTAGGGGCAATTCCCGCCTGAGGCGTCCTCCTGAGGCGGACTTTCAGGATTTTCAAC